>DATCMN010000204.1:0-4873 GCA_036563405.1 Naasia sp.
GAGGTCGGAGCGGAAGACCTCGAGGAGGAGGAACAGCAGCGCCGGGGGGAGCAGCACGGCGAGGACGAGGCCGGTCCCCACGCGGTGCGGGCCGAGCCCGCTCCGGGGGATGGCGGGCAGCAGGCGGGCCCTCGATCCCTCGTCCGCCATGGCTCTGTCTTACCACCGTGGCGCACCCTCATCCGCCGCTCGAAGGCAGCCCGCGAGTTTCTGCAGAATTGGCGACGATCTCGTTGACCGGCCCGAGGGGCGGGGGTAGCGTCGCGTGCACCGGGAAGGACGGCGGCACTCTCCGCGCGACCGGGACACTCTCACCCCATGGAGGAATCGATGACGATTGCCGAGGCCCCGGTCGCGGTCGCGACCCGCTTGTTCATCAATGGCCAGGAGGTGGACGGAGCCGACGGCGAGCTGACCGTCGTCGACCCCGCGCGCGGCGGGACGATCGGCACCGCCGCGGCCGCCTCGAAGGATCAGGCCCTCGAGGCGGTGCAGGCGGCGAAGGCCGCGTTCCCGGCCTGGGCCGCGCTGTCGCCGCAGGAGCGCGCGGCGCAGATCGACGCCGCTGTCGCAGCGATCGGCGAGCACTTCGAGGAGCACTCGCAGATCCTGTCCCGGGAGAACGGCAAGGTCCTCGACGAGGCGCACGGCGACGTCTTCGTGTTCGGGTTCCGCTGCGGGCTCGCGACAGGACTCGCCGACAAGGTGGCCGAGACCACCACCCTCCCCGGCCCGCCCAACGAGACGATCGTCGGCTACGTGCCCCGCGGCGTCGTCACGATCATCGTCCCGTTCAACTGGCCGCTCGCCATCCTCGGCGCCTCGCTGCCCTACGCGCTGGTCGCCGGGAACACCGTGATCCTCAAGCCGCCGCCCTCGGCCCCGCTCGCCACCTCGCTGCTCGTCCGCCGCATGGCCGAGCACCTGCCACCCGGCGTGCTCAATGTGGTGACCGGCAAGGACGCGGAGATCGGTGAGCCGCTCATCGCCAACCGCGACGTCTCCATGGTGCATTTCACCGGGTCCGTGCGCGGTGGCAACAAGATCATGGAGATGGCGTCCAAGTCGCTGACCAAGGTCGCGCTGGAGCTGGGCGGGAACGACGCGGCGGTGGTCCTGAAGGACGCCGACCTCGGCGACGACGGCCTCGACGCGCTCTACCACGGCATCTTCGACACCACCGGGCAGATCTGCATGGCGGCGAAGCGGGTCTACGTGGACCGCTCGCGCTACCAGGAGGTCGTCGACGGCCTCGCCGCCCGCCTCGCGAAGGTGAAGCTCGGCGACGGCCAGGATCCTGCGACCACGATGGGCCCGCTGCACGCGCCGTCGCAGAAGGCGTACGTCGAGGAGCTGCTCGAGGAGGCGCGAGCCGCCGGAGCAGAGGTCCGGGAGTTCGGCGAGTTGCCCGACGGCGACCTCGCCGACGGCAACTTCCTGCGCCCGTCGCTCGTGCTGGACCCCGACCCGAAGCTCCGCGTGGTGACCGAGGAGCAGTTCGGTCCCACCATCCCGATCCTCCCGTTCGACGACGAGGACCAGGCGGTCGCGGCGGCGAACGACACGTGGGCCGGGCTCTGCGCGTCGGTGTGGACCGCCGATCGGGCCAAGGCCGCGGCGATCGGCGCCCGCCTGCAGGCCGGCTACGTCTTCGTGAACAGCCACAGTGCGGCGGTGCTCGACCAGCGCGCCCCGTTCGGCGGTGTGAAGGGCTCGGGCCTCGGCCGCGAGATGGGCATCGAGGGCCTGCGGGAGTTCATGGACACCCACAGCGTCGCGCTGCCGGCCTGACCTGGAATCGACCCCGCTCGGGCGGCCGCGAGCCGCCCGGGCACCCGAGCTCCGCCGCGGCGGGATGGAGTCGGGGCGCCCGTTGCAGGCGCCCTGGCTCATCGCCGCCGCCGTCGTCGCGCTGGGGCTGATCCTCCGCGGGCCGATCATCGCCGTCGCGCCCGTCGTCGGCGAGATCCAGGCCGACCTCGGCTTCACCGCCGCGCAGGTCGGCCTCCTCACCAGCGTCCCGGTGCTCTGCTTCGCGCTGGTCACGCCGGCCGCCGCCTACCTGCTCGCACGGGTGGGGCCGGACCTGGCGACGACGCTCGCCATCCTGGGAGTGGTGCTCGGGGTCATCGTGCGCTCCGTCGACGGCGCGGCGGCCGTCGTCGCGGGGACGCTGATCATCGGCGCGTTCATCACCGTCGGCAACGTGGTCGTGCCGGTGCTGATCCGCCGGGAGGTGGCGCCCGAGCGGGCCCGCCTCGCGACAGCCCTCTACTCCTGCTCGCTGAACCTCGGATCCGTCCTCGGCACGTTCGTGACCGCACCGCTCGCCGACCTCGCCGGGTGGCGCGTCTCGCTCGGCTGGTGGGCGCTGTTCACCCTCGCCATCCTTGCGCTCTGGCTGGTGGCCGAGGGGCGCCGCGGGCTCGTCGTCGAGGCGCGGCCGGCCGCTGCCGAGGTCGTCGACGATGCGGAGCGCGCCGCGCTGCGGCGGCGGGACCGCTTCACCGCGGCGCTCCTCAGCATCGCCTTCGTAGGGCAGGCGTTCGCCTACTACGGGGTCAGCGCCTGGATGCCCACGGTGCTCGAGGACCGGCTCGGCTTCGGTCCGACCGAGGCGGGCTCGGCCGCCACGGTCTTCCAGCTGCTCGGCATCGCCGGCTCGATCGGCGTCCCCCTGTTCGCCCGCCGGATCGGCCTGCTCGCCGTGACCGTCACGATGGGCGTCACCTGGCTGGCCGTCCCGCTGGGGCTGCTTTTCGCGCCGCAGGGCTGGCTGGCCTGGTCGATCATCGGCGGCGTCGCGCAGGGGGCGGGCATCTCGCTGGTGTTCATCCTCGTGGTGGAGATCGCCCGCGACGGGAAGCAGGCGGGTCGGCTGTCCGCCGTCAGCCAGGGCGTCGGCTACGGCTTCGGCGGCGCGACGGCGCCGACAGTCCTCGGCGCTCTCCACGACGCGACCGGCGCCTGGGATCTGCCGCTCATCCTGATCGCCCTCGCGCTCCTGCTGTTCGGCTCGCTGATCACCTGGACCGTCGTCCGCGCCGCGGCCATGCCCGCCGCGACCGAGCGTGCACCCGCCTGACCCCTCGACAAGGAGACTCCCGTTGTCCGCACTGCCCTACCCCCTCCGCCCGCCGCGCAGCACGCCCAAGTCGCGGCACGGCGTGCCCCCGCGTCCGCGCACCGAGGAGCGCGAGGACATGCTCATCGACCGCGACGTCGAGGTCGTCACCCGGAGCGGCCGCACCGTGCAGATCGACGTCTACCGGCCGAAGGACGGGCCGCCGGTCCCGCCGCTCATCGCCTGGTCGCCGTACGGCAAGCACGACCCGGCGCCCATCGGGCACATCTACCCGGCGAGCGGCGTCCTGCCGGAGCACATGAGCGAGTTGACCACCTTCGAGGCGCCCGACCCGGTCTACTGGGTGCCGCGCGGCTACGCGATCCTCACCGCGGACATCCCCGGCACCTGGTACGCGAAGGGGCCGGCGAGCTACATGTCGCCGGAGGAGGCCGAGGACTTCTACGACCTCATCGAGTGGGCGGGCACACAGCCGTGGAGCAACGGCAAGGTCGGGCTCTCCGGCGTCTCCTACCTGACCGTCGCCCAGTGGCGGGTGGCCGAGCTGAGCCCGCCGCACCTCGCGGCCATCAACCCGTGGGAGGGCTGGAGCGACACGTACCGCGAGGTCGCGCGGCACGGCGGCATCCCGGAGACGTCCTTCTGGCCGTACATCTGGGAGCGGTGGGGCGCATCGACCGGCGAGATCGAGGACCTGGAGAAGGAGGACGCCGAGCATCCCTTCTTCGACGAGTTCTGGGCGTCGAAGGCCGCGGACCTCGAGAAGATCACCGTGCCGGCGTTCGTGGTCGCCAGCTGGAGCGACCAGGGTCTGCACACGCGCGGCACCTTCGAGGGCTTCCGCCGGATCTCGTCTCCGCAGAAGTGGCTGTACGCGCACGGCCGCAAGAAGTGGGCGGAGTACTACCTGCCCGAGCAGGTGGAGCGCCAGCGCGCGTTCTTCGACCACTTCCTGAAGGGCCAGGACACCGGCGTCGAGGACTGGCCGAAGGTGGTCGTGGAGGCGCGGACCGGGTACTACCAGGGCGAATTCCTGGAGTCGACCGAGTGGCCGCTGCCCGAGGCGGAGTACCGCACGCTGCACCTCGACGGGCCGAGCGGCTCCCTCACGCCCGAGCCGGTCGCGGAGGAGGCATCGGCGGGCTACCACGGGCTCGGCGACCCGTTCGCCGCCGAGCGGCTCGTGTTCGAGCACCGCTTCGAGGAGGAGACGGACATCGTCGGGCACAGCCGCGCGGTGCTCTGGATGGAGGCGCCGGAAGCCGACGACATGGACGTGTTCGTCGGCCTCTTCAAGAAGGACGCGGCCGGGCAGATCGTGCCGTTCGCCTTCTTCGCCCAGTACGAGGACGGTCCGATCGCGCTCGGCTGGCTGCGCGCATCGCATCGCGAACTGGACGAGGAGCGCTCGACGCCCTTCCTGCCGGTGCTCGCGCATAAGCGCGCGCTGCCGCTCGAGGCCGGCGGCCCGACCCGGCTGGACATCGAGATCCTGCCGTCCGGCACCCGCTTCGCCCCGGGGGAGAGCCTCGTGCTCGTCGTGCAGGGCTACGACATCAAGCACTACCGGAAGCCGCTCGTCTACGCCCGGCACGAGACCGACATCAACACCGGTCCGCAGATCCTGCACACGGGCGGCCGCTACGACTCGCACCTGGTCCTCCCGGTGCTTCGGAAGGACCGCTGAGCCCGGACGTGGGCGCTGCTTCGCGCGGTGCGCACACCCGTCGCGCGGTGCGTAGAGCCACCCGCGGTGGGTAGACCGACCGCGCCTGGTTGCTCGGACCG
>DATCMN010000237.1:0-6602 GCA_036563405.1 Naasia sp.
GCGCCTCGACGACGGCACGATGTGGCCCACCGCCTACGCCATCACCGAGATGACCGACGCCAACGCCACGGCGATCGAGGACCTCATCCGCCGCGCGGCCGGCTGACCGCGTCCCGCCGAGCGCGGACCGCCGGGCCAGGAGGCGCGGCGCAAGGGGTGGTGCTGCCTCGGCGATGCCCCTGATCATGGGCTTGTGCCAGACACGCCCGGGATCGGCGCCGCGCCGCTGCTCTCGGCGGTGACGGGACTCCGTGGCGCCCTCGACGGAGCTACCCTTCCACTCGACATCCCGGGCAGCGGCACCGCGCGGCAGACCCGCACGCGGCTGATCGATCAGCTGGACGACTACGTCCTGCCCCGCCTCCGGTCCATCGACGCGCCCCTGCTGGCGGTGGTCGGCGGCTCCACCGGGGCGGGCAAGTCCACTCTGGTCAACTCGCTGGTCGGGCGGGAGGTCACCCAGCCCGGCGTGCTGCGGCCCACCACGCGATCCCCGGTGCTGGTGCACCACCCGGACGACGCGGCCTGGTTCACCGATCAGCGGATCCTGCCCGGGCTCGCGCGGGTGACCGGCTCAGCCCCCTCCGCCTCCAGCACGGGGACGGTGCAGCTGGTCGCCACCGGCACCATCGGGCGCGGCCTCGCCCTGCTCGACGCCCCCGACATCGACAGCGTCGTCGCGGCGAACCGCGACCTCGCCGCCCAGCTCCTCGCCGCCGCGGACCTGTGGCTCTTCGTGACCACCGCCGCCCGCTACGCCGACGCCGTGCCCTGGGATCTGCTGCGCGAGGCGGGGGAGCGCGGCACGGCCGTCGCGATAGTCCTCGACCGGGTGCCGCCGGAGGTGGTCGACGACATCCGGCAGCACCTCGCCGAGATGCTCCGCGAGCAGGGGCTCGACGCCGCCCGGATCTTCCCGATCACCGAGTCGCCGCTGACGCAGGGGCTGCTGCCGGACGAGCAGTCCGCACCCCTGCGCATCTGGCTCACCGAGCTCGCGGGCGACGCGCAGGCGAGAGCGGCAGTGGTCCGCCAGACCCTGGAGGGCGCCCTCGAATCGCTCGGCCAGCGGGTCGCCGCGCTCGCCGCGGCCTCCGCGGAACAGGATGCGGCAGCGGCGGAGCTTGTCGACGCCGCGCGCTCCGCCTATCACGACGCCCTGGACCAGGTGCGCGACGGCATGGTCGACGGCACCCTGCTCCGAAGCGAGGTGCTCGCCCGCTGGCAGGAGTTCGTCGGCACCGGGGAGTTCTTCCGGCAGATCGAGTCGGGCGTCTCCCGGCTGCGCGACCGCCTCTCCGCCTTCTTCACCGGGGAGCCGCCGCGCACCGAGGCGCTGGGGGACGCGCTCCAAACCGGGGCGGCAGCGCTGATCGCCAACCACGCCGAGTTGGCGGCGACGGCTATCGCGCGCGCCTGGCGCTCCCTGCCCGGCGGTCAGCAGCTCCTCGCGGTCAGCCCGGCGCTCGCCGCCCCCAGCGCAGGTCTCGATGCACGCGTCGAACGGCTCGTGCGGGACTGGCAGGGCGACATCTTCGACATGGTGCGCGAAGAGGGCCGGGATCGGCGCACCACCGCGCGACTCATGGCCTACGGAGTCAACGGGCTGGGCGTCGCTCTCATGCTCCTCGCCTTCGCGAGCACCGCCGGCCTCGCACTGATCGAGGTCGGCATCGCGGGCGGCACGGCGGTGGCGAGCCAGAAGGTGCTCGAGGCGGTGTTCGGCGATCAGGCGGTCCGCGAACTCGCCACGAAGGCCCGGGAGCGACTCGTGGAACGCGTCGAAGACGTCTACGTGTCAGAGCTGCGGCGCTTCGAGGACGCGGTGGGCGCCGCGGGCCTCGAGCCCGGGCAGAGCGCGGCGCTCGCGGCGGCCGCCCGCACCGTCCGGGATCTGCGGTGAGCCGACCTTGGAGGAGGTCCGACTCCACCCATGGTGCGGACGATCTCGGCAGCAGGGTCGACGCGCTCGAAGCTGCCCTCGCTTCCGGCTCGGACGGGCTCGACCCGGACGGAGTCCGGCGGGCTCGTGAACTGACGCGGAAGGTGGGGGAGCGGACCCGGCTGTCGGGCTCGCACACGGTGGTCGCCCTCGCCGGCGCGACCGGCAGCGGCAAGTCCTCCCTGTTCAACTCGCTGGTGGGTGCCGACGTCGCGCGGATCGGCGCACGCCGGCCCACCACCGCCACGCCCACAGCGGCCGTGTGGGGCGACGACGATGCGGGACCGCTGCTCGACTGGCTGCAGGTCGACACCCGTCACCTGGTCGGCGCCGCGCGCCCCGGAACGGGACTTTCCGACGGCGTGGTGCTCCTCGACCTGCCCGACTTCGACTCCCGGGAGGCCGCCCACCGCGCCGAGGCCGAACGGGTCCTCGAGTTGGCGGACGTCTTCGTGTGGGTCACCGATCCCCAGAAGTACGCCGATGCGCGCCTCCACGACGACTTCGTGCGCCTCCTCTCCCAGCACGAATCGGTCACCCTCGCGGTGCTCAACCAGGCGGACAGGCTGCCGCCCGAGTCGGTGGCGTCCTGTCTCGCCGACCTCGGCCGGCTGCTCGCCGGCGACGGGATCGCCCACGCCACAGTGCTTCCCACCTCGGTCCGGACCGGCGCCGGCATCGAGGACCTCCGTTCCCGCATCGCCGGGATCGCCGCGGGGCATGCGGCCGCCCGCCTTCGGCTCAGCGCCGACGTGGTCACTCGAGCGCGCGAGCTGCGGACCGGCGTCGCAGACACCGAGGCGCCTGCCGGCCTGCTGCCGCGCGGCGAACTGGACGCCGCCCTGTCCCGCGCCGCAGGCGTCCCGATCGTCCTCGACGCCGTCGGGCGCGACTACCGCCGCCGATCCGTCGCCTCCTCCGGCTGGATCTTCACCCGCTGGGTGGGGAAGCTGCGGCCGGACCCGCTCCGGCGGCTGCGGTTGGAGGGCGGCGCGTCCGCTGGCACCGATCCCGACGACGAGATCCGGGCGGCGCTCCGGCGGTCGTCGATCGCGGCGCCCACCGGCCCCACGCGGGCGGCTGTGGAGGTGGCGACCCGCGCGTTCGCCCGCTCCGCGTCGACGGGGCTGCCGGAGCGCTGGGCGCTGCAGGTCGAGGAGGCCGCCACGGCCCGGGCCGACGAGCTGCCCGACGCGCTGGATCAGGCCGTCACGAGCACGCCCCTGGTCAACCGGCGGCCCATCTGGTGGCGCGTGTGCAATGTGCTGCAGTGGCTGTT
This sequence comes from Naasia sp., assembly GCA_036563405.1. Taxonomy (GTDB): domain Bacteria; phylum Actinomycetota; class Actinomycetes; order Actinomycetales; family Microbacteriaceae; genus Naasia. Next base: position 3,222 of record DATCMN010000237.1, read on the forward strand.
CGGCCTCACCGCCGTCGCCGGCGCGCTCTGGCTCGGCGGGCTCTACCTCCTCGGGGTTCTCGCGCTGCCAAAGCCGGAGACGCCGGCTGTAGGGATCGTGCCGGTCCCGCTGCTCCTCGTGGTGGGCGGTCTGCTGCTCGGCATGGTGCTCGCCGGGCTCGCCCGCTGGTGGGCCCGCATCGGCTCGCGTCGGCGCCGGCGCAGCACCGCGACCCGGCTGGCCGACTCGCTCGCCGAGGTGCGGGAGGAGCGGATCGCGGAGCCCGTCGCCGAGGTGCTCGCCCGCCACCGCGCCACCCGGGAGAGCTTGGACCGCGCGGCCCGCTGACCGTTCCGCAGCGGCGGGGTAGCGTCAGCGGGTGATCGCCGACGTGCTCCTGCAGAACCCGTGGCTGGTTCCGGTGGCGCTCGTGGCGCTGGTGATCGTCGGTCCGTTCGCGGGCGCGTGGCTGGCGGCCCGGCCACGCATCGCCGTGATCGCGGCTCTCCTGTCGCTGCTGCCGCTCGCGGCTCTCACCCTGGTGCCGGTCGAGCGGGAGCTCTACGGCGTCTGCGAGGTCCGCTGGACCCTGCCCACTCCGGGCCGGGTGGAAGCGTTCGCGAACCTCGCGCTGTTCGTCGCCCCGGTGCTGCTGGCCGCCGTCGCCACCCGGCGGCTGCTGCGGGTGTTCACAGCGGCCGTATTGCTCTCCGCGGGCATCGAGGTGCTCCAGGCCGCGGTGCCCGCCCTCGGGCGCTCCTGCGACACCGACGACTTCCTCGCCAACACCCTGGGCGCCGCGCTCGGCACCGTGCTCGCGGTCCTCGCGCTGGCGCTGGCGAGACGGCGGGCGCGGCGTGCGGATCGCCCCGGAAGCGATGCGGATGACGTCCCCGAAGACGAGCCGCTCCGGGGCGCGGGCGCTCGCTGACCGTCCCGCGAACCGCCCTCCCATCAGGCGAGTACCGTTGAGGTGTGTCAGACACTCTTGCGCAGGACGAGGCCACCTCGTCCGACGCCCCCCTCGCCTTCGCTGAGCTGGGGCTCTCCCCGGCAGTCCTCAAAGCCCTGAAGGACGTCGGGTACGAGACCCCGTCCGCCATTCAGGCCGCCACCATCCCCGTCCTCCTCGAAGGGCGCGACGTCGTCGGGCTCGCCCAGACGGGCACCGGCAAGACGGCGGCATTCGCGCTGCCGATCCTCTCCCGACTCGATGTCTCTCAGGCGACGCCGCAGGCGCTCGTGCTCGCCCCCACCCGCGAACTCGCGCTGCAGGTCTGCGAGGCGTTCGAGAGCTACGCCGCGCACCTCCGCAACGTGCGCGTCCTGCCCGTCTACGGCGGCCAGGGCTACGGGGTGCAGCTGTCGGCCCTCCGGCGCGGCGTGCACGTCGTCGTAGGCACCCCCGGCCGCATCATGGACCATCTCGAGAAGGGCACGCTCGACCTCTCCGAGCTGAAGTACCTGGTGCTCGACGAGGCCGACGAGATGCTGCGGATGGGCTTCGCCGAGGACGTGGAGACGATCCTCGCCGACACCCCGGACACCAAGCAGGTGGCCCTGTTCTCCGCGACCATGCCGGCGCAGATCCGCCGCATCTCCCAGAAGTACCTGCACGACCCGCGGGAGATCACGGTCAAGACGACCACCACCACGTCGGCGAACACCACCCAGCGCTACCTGGTGGTGTCCTACCCGCAGAAGGTGGACGCGCTCACCCGCATCCTCGAGGTGGAGAACTTCGAGGCGACGATCGTGTTCGTCCGCACGAAGAACGAGACCGAGGCGCTCGCCGAGAAGCTCCGCGCCCGCGGCTACTCGGCGGCGGCCATCAGCGGCGACGTCGTGCAGGCGCAGCGCGAGCGCACCGTGAACCAGCTGAAGTCGGGCAAGCTCGACATCCTGGTCGCCACCGATGTCGCCGCCCGCGGCCTCGACGTCGACCGCATCACGCACGTCGTCAACTACGACCTGCCCATCGACACCGAGTCCTACGTGCACCGGATCGGCCGCACCGGCCGCGCCGGCCGCTCGGGCGACGCGATCAGCTTCGTGACGCCGCGTGAGCGGCGGATGCTCACGGCGATCGAGAAGGCGACCCGTCAGCCGCTGACCCAGATGCAGCTGCCGAGCGTCGACGACGTCAACGCCACCCGCCTCTCCCGGTTCGACGACCAGATCACGGCGGCACTCGAGCAGACCGCACGCATCGCGCGGTTCCGCGACATCATCGGCCATTACGTCGAACACCACGACGTGCCCGAGGCCGACGTGGCGGCTGCCCTCGCCGTGGTGGCGCAGGGCGAGACGCCGCTCCTCCTTTCGCCGGAGGACGAGCGTCCCCAGCGCTTCGACCGGGACGACCGCTCTGCGGGCCGCGACGGGCGGGGGTTCTCCGGCCGTGACAGCGGAGACGGTCGCGACGGCGGCGAGAGGCCCGAGCGGAGGCCGCGTCCGGCCGGGTCGCGCGCCACCTACCGGATCGAGGTGGGCCGGCGGCACAAGGTGGAGCCGCGGCAGATCGTCGGCGCGCTCGCGAACGAGGGCGGGCTGAGCCGTGAGGATTTCGGCGGCATCGACATCCGTCCCGACTTCTCTCTCGTCGAACTGCCCGCCGACCTGTCGGACGAGGTGCTCGACAAGCTGAGCGGCACCCGCATCAGCGGCAAGCTCATCCAGCTGCGTCCTGACCGGGGTCCTCGACGCTCGAGCGGGGACGGCCCGGCGCGGAAGCCGCCGCGGAAGTACTGACGAGCGGTGCTCCGGGTGCCTCTCTGTACCCCGGTTGTGATGGGCGCACCGCGCGTGTAACCCGTACTTGATCAGCGCTTCCGTGTCGGAGGCAGTGTCGGTGGGTGGGTGCATCATGTGCGCATGCAGGTGTTCACGGAGACTCTCCTTCAAGAGGCGGTAGGCCGCGTCCGGGTGGTCACGCAGCTGCTGTCGGGGTCCTTGCTCGGCGACTCGGACACCGATCTGCTGGCCTTGACGACCGAGGTGGGTGAGCTCGCCCGGGCGGTGGACACCCTGGGGGCTCGGATCGCGGGTGAGGTGGCGGTGCGGTCGGAGCGGGAGGCGATCGATCCGTTGGCGAAGCGGATGGGTGAGAAGACCGCCGCGCTGCTGGTCGCGCGGGAGGCTGATGTCCCGGTCGGTCGTGCGGCGGTGTGGTGCAGGGTCGGTGAGGCCGTCACCGCCCGGCGGGCGCTGACCGGCGAGCCGCTGCCGGTGGCGCATGAGGCGGTCGATGCCGCGCTGGTGAACGGCAGCATCGACATCGATACGGCCCGGGTGATTCTCGACACTCTCGACGAGGTTGCCCCGCTGACCACGATCGAGAAGCTGGCCGGGTTGGAGCGGCAGCTGATCGAGCATGCCGCCGTGTACACCCGGCAGGAGCT
>DATCMN010000279.1:0-3227 GCA_036563405.1 Naasia sp.
GGCCTGGGATCTGCAGCGCGATGACTGGCGCACCTTCCGCGTCGATCGGCTCCGGGACCTGTTCCTCACCCGGGTGCACTTCCCGCCGCGAGAGCTCCCCGCCGCCGACGCCGCCGAGTTCGTGGCGGTGGCGGCGTCGTCCGTCCGCGCGCCGCGCACGGCCACCGTCGTGATGGAGCTGCCCCTCGACCGGATGCGCGCGCATTTCGGACCGTGGGGGCAGGGCGCTGAGGCCGTGGACGCCACCCACACGGCGTGGCCGATCGGCGGGCGGAGCGACGAGGAGCTGATGAGCGCGCTCGCCTGGATTCCGGCGGGCGTCGCCTACGAGGTCCGCGGCGATGCGCAGCTGAGCGCCTACCTCGCCGAGACGGCCGGTCGACTGAGCCGCGCCGTGGCCGCCTCCACCGGCTCCTGACGGTCCCTCATCCGGCGGAGGAGCGACCTCCACCGCAGGGTGGACGCGCCGAGCGGGTCCGCTCGGCCAGAGTGGACTCAGGCTGAGCGGAGGAGAGTCCATATGCCGGAAGGCGTTCCCATCGTGTTCGAGGGAGTGACGAAGCGCTTCGGCGGCGTCACCGCGGTGTCGGACTTCAGCGCCACGATCGCGCCCGGCCGGGTCACCGGCTTCCTGGGCCCGAACGGCGCCGGGAAGACGACCACGCTGCGGATGCTGCTCGGCCTCGTCACTCCGACCTCCGGCCGCGCCACGATCGGCGGCGTGCCCTACGGACGCCTCGAGCGGCCGTTCGCGACTGTCGGCGCCGCCCTCGAGGCCGCGAGCTTCCACCCGGGCCGCAACGCCCGCGACCACCTCCGCGTCTACGCGCAGTCGGGCCGCATCGACCCGCGGCGCGTCGACGCCGTGCTCGACGCCGTCGGGCTGACCCCGTACGCCACCCGCCGCGTCGGCGGCTACTCGCTGGGCATGCGGCAGCGACTGGGGCTCGCCACGGCACTCCTCGGTGACCCGGGCGTCCTGGTCCTCGACGAGCCGATCAACGGCCTCGACCCCGAGGGCATCAAGTGGATCCGCGGGTTCCTCCGGGCTCTCGCCGACGAGGGGCGCACGATCCTCGTCTCCAGCCACCTCCTCAGCGAGGTGCAGCAGACGGTGGACGAGGTCGTCATCATCGCGAAGGGGCGCCTCGTGCACACCGGGGCGCTCTCCAGCCTGGAGACGCACACCGCCACGCAGACGGTGGTGGACTCGCCGACCCGATCGGCCCTCGCCACCGCACTCACCGCGGCGGGGCACGGCGCGACGGAGACGGAGGACGGCCTCATCGTCACAGGCGCCGAGCCCGCGCAGATCGGCGCCGTCGCGTTCGCCTCCGGGGTGCAGCTGAGCGCCCTGTACCGGCGGAAGGCGGCATCCGAGCTCGAGGACTCCTTCCTCGCGCTCGTCGGAGAGGAGGGCTCCCTGTGAGCGCGTTCGTCCCGGCCGTGAGGGCCGAGTTCACCAAGACGCTGTCCACCCGGATGTGGTGGGTGCTGCTGATCATCCTGTTCGCCTATGTGGGGCTCCTGGCGGCCGGCATCTCGTTCGGCCTCGGCGCCCTCGACGGCAGCGGGGAGGCGAACGCGGGCCCCGCTCCGGCGGGGACGGGCGACACCATCGCCGGGCTCCCGGTGGGGCTTCTCGCGCCGATCGTGTACAGCCTCGCGACCTCCGTCGGCTACGTGTTCCCCACACTGCTCGGCGCGCTCGTGGTCACCAACGAGTTCCGCCACAAGACGCTGACCCCCACCTTCCTCGCCACCCCCGGCCGCGGCTCGGTGCTGTCCGCGAAGTGGGTCGTGCTGCTGGTCTTCGGTGCGCTGTTCGGGGTGGTCGCCCTCCTCGGCACGGTCGGCCTCGGCGCAGCGGGGCTCGCCACGTTCGGCTTCGACGCGCAGCTGGGCGAATCCGACATGTGGGCCCTGTTCGCCCGTGCGGTGCTCGCCATGGCGCTGTGGGGCCTCGTCGGCGTCGGGCTCGGCGTGATGGTGCCGAGCCAGGTCGGCTCGATCGTCATCATCCTTGCCTTCACCCAGTTCGTGGAGCCGATCCTTCGCCTCGCGGCCTCGTTCGCGGACTGGGCGGCCCAGGTGGGCAGGTTCCTGCCGGGTGCCGCGAGCGACGCCCTCGTCGGCTCGAGCATCTACACCGCGATGAGCGGCACGGCCATGCCGCAGCTCGACTGGTGGCAGGGCGGGCTGGTGCTGCTCGGCTACGCGGCCCTCTTCACACTCATCGGCTACTTCGCCAACTGGCGCCGCGACGTCACCTGACGCGCTCGCCTCCGCGGCACCGGCTCCCCGGCGGGCCCGAGAGTCGCGATTCGCGCGGTGCGTACACCCGTCGCGCGGTGCACGGAGCCACGCGCGGTCGGTCTACCCACCGCTCGAGGCGCTACGCACCGCGCGACAGGTGTGCGCACCGCGCGGGGCGGCCTCAGTGGCCGATCTGGTCGGAGTCGTTGCCGGCGTCCGGGCCCCCGGAGAGTCCCGCCAGCTGCTCCATGTCGTCGGCGCTCAGCTCGAAGTCGAAGACCGCGAGGTTGTCGGCCATGCGCTCCGGCTTCGACGACTTGGGGATCGCGACGATGCCCTGCTGCACGTGCCAGCGGAGCACGACCTGCGCGGGGCTGCGTCCGGTGCGCTCGGCGATGCCGGCGAGCACCGGGTCGGCGAGGAACGACTGGGCGCCGCCCGCTCCGCCGAGGGGGCTGTAGCTCTCGGTGACGATGCCGTGCGCTGCGTGGAACGCGCGCTGCGCCGGCCGGGTGATCCGCGGGTCCAGCTGCACCTGGTTGACCGCGGGCACGACGTCGGTCTCGGCGACCAGCCGCTCGAGGTGCGCGACCTTGAAGTTGCTCACGCCGATGGCGCGGGCGAGCCCGTCCGCGTGCAGTCGCTCGAACGTGCGCCACGTAGACACGTACTGGTCGCGCTTCGGGAGCGGCCAGTGCATCAGCAGCAGGTCGACGTAGTCGAACCGCATGCGCTCGAGGGCGGCGTGCAGCCCTCCGACAGCCCGGTCGTCGCCCTGGAAGTTCCCGTCGAGCTTCGTCGTCACGAAGAACTCCTCGCGAGGGATGCCGCTCCGCCGGATGCCCTCCGCGACGCCCGCCTCGTTGCCGTAGGCGGTGGCGGTGTCGATGTGCCGGTAGCCGAGTTCGGCGGCCGCGACCACGGCGTCCGCCACCTCGGCGTCGTCCATCGGCCAGGTGCCGAGGCCGAGC
>DATCMN010000281.1:0-3103 GCA_036563405.1 Naasia sp.
CTCGACCAGCTGGTGCGGCAGGTTCCGCACGAAGCCCACGGTGTCGGCGAGCGTGAACTCGCGGCCGTCGGCCGTCTCGTACCTACGCACCGTCGCGTCGAGGGTCGCGAACAGGGCGTTCTCGACCAGGACCCCGGCCCGGGTGATGCGATTGAGCAGGGACGACTTGCCCGCGTTCGTGTAGCCGACGATCGCGACGCTCGGCACCGCGTTGCGCTTCCGGTTCGCGCGCTTCGCCTCGCGGGCGGGCTTCATGTCGCGGATCTGCCGGCGGAGGCGCGCCATCCGGGTGTGGATGCGGCGGCGGTCCAGCTCGATCTTCGTCTCACCGGGTCCGCGGGAGCCCATACCGGCGCCCGCGCTTCCCACCTGGCCACCGGCCTGACGGGACATCGACTCACCCCAGCCGCGCAGGCGCGGGAGCAGGTACTCGAGCTGCGCGAGCTCGACCTGCGCCTTGCCCTCGCGGCTCTTGGCGTGCTGGCTGAAGATGTCGAGGATGACCGCGGTCCGGTCGATGACCTTGACCTTCACCACATCCTCGAGCGCGCGCCGCTGGCTGGGCGCGAGCTCGGTGTCGGCGATCACCGTGTCGGCGCCGAGGGCGCGCACGCGGTCCGCCAACTCCTGCGCCTTGCCGGAACCGAGGTAGGTGCCGGGATCGGGTGTGAGGCGTCGCTGCAGCAGCCCGTCGAGCACGACGGCGCCCGCCGTCTCAGCGAGGGCGGAGAGCTCGCGCATAGAGTTCTCGGCGTCGGTCAGCGTGCCCTGGCGGTACACGCCGATCAGCACGACCCGCTCGAGGCGCAGCTGCCGGTACTCGACCTCGGTGACATCCTCGAGCTCGGTCGAGAGCCCGCTCACCCGGCGCAGCGCCTGCCGCTCCTCGAGGTCGAGCTGCTCGCCGTCATGGCCCGCCAAGTCGGCGGGCGCACCCGTCGGCTGCGGGGCGGCGACGATCGCCGAGGACGGGAAGATCGCGTAGTCGGCCGACTTCCGCTCGGCCGCCGCGAGCACGCGGGCGACCACGTCGTCCGCTGCGGGCGCGTCGTCGCGCTCGGTTGGGCTCGATTCCATTGTCGTCAAGACTATTCGCTCCGTCGGTAGGGTTTCCTGCATGGGGTGCTCCGCCGACATCGGGCCGGCTCGGGACGCGGCATGAGCACGTCCCACTACTTCTCCGCGGACCCGTCGGGCGAGCTGCGCCCGCAGCGGATCCGGGTGGCGCTGCAGGGGCGCGAGGTGGAGCTCACGACAGCCGGCGGCGTCTTCAGTCCCGACCACCTCGACACCGGCACGCGCGTGCTGCTGGACGAGGTGCCCGCTCCGCCCGCGACCGGGGACCTGATCGATCTCGGCTGCGGCTGGGGGCCGATCGCGCTGGCGCTCGCCCTCGCCTCACCGGAGGCGACGATCTGGGCGGTGGACGTCAACGAGAGGGCCCTCGAGCTGACCCGCGCGAACGCGGCATCCTTGGGACTCACCAATGTGAACGCTGTGACGCCCGACGGTGTTCCCGATTCGGTGCGGGCGGCGGCCATCTGGTCCAATCCGCCGATCCGGATCGGCAAGCCGGCGCTGCACGCCCTGCTGCTGCAGTGGCTGCCGCGGCTCGCCGCCGGCGCGGAGGCCTGGCTGGTGGTCCAGCGCAACCTGGGCTCCGACTCGCTGCAGCGCTGGCTGGCGGAGGCCCTCCCGGAGGACTTCTCCACCGAGCGGGCCGCGCTCGGCAAGGGGTTCCGGGTCCTCCGCGTCGCCCGCGGCGCGGACTCCTAGTCCGCCGCCGGCTCCCCCGGGTGCGGCGGGACCGGCTGGTCCCCTGCGGGCTCACTCAGCCGGACCGTGCCGATCACCGCCTGCACGACGAACACGGAGTCGACGAGGCGCAGGTCCGTGAGGATGATGCCCGTCGCGCGTTCCCGCACGGCCTGCTGGACGTCGATCCGCACGACTGGCTCGTCGGTGCCGGCCGCCACCTCGATGAGGCCGCCGGGCAGGCTCGACCTGTCGATCGCGTCGTTCACGGTGTTGAGGAGGAACGGGATCAGCCGGTGGGCGGGCAGGCCCCGTGCGGAGACGGTGATGGCGAAGGTCGCGATGCCGGCCGAGAAGCCGCTCAGCTCCGCGGTCACCGCGACGGTGCCCGCGGCCGCGATCGCCAGCTTCATCAGGAACGAGTCGGTGGGCAGCTCGCCGAGGTCGAGCTCCGCCGAGATCGTCGAGCCCGAGCAGCGGAGCCTCCGCACGATCGGCGGCAGCGGCCCCCCGGCGGTCGCCAGAGCGAGCGCCTCGGGGAACGGCAGTTCGATGCGCACCGTCAGAGTTCGAGCTCGCCGGAGAACACCAGCTCGGCGGGACCGCTGAGGGCCACGTGCTCCCCGTTCTGGGCGGGGAACATCCGCACGCCCAGCACTCCGCCGGGCACCTCGACGCGCCAGGAATCCGGTGCGCCGCGGCCGGCCCAATGCCGGGTCGCCAGCGCCGCGGCGGCGGCGCCCGTGCCGCAGGACAGCGTCTCGCCGCTGCCCCGCTCGTGCACCCGCATGCGGATGCGGCCGATGCCGTCCTTGACGAGCGGATCGCGCGGCAGCACCAGCTCGACGTTCGCCCCGTCGGCGGGCACCGGCTCGAGGACGGGGATGTAGGAGAGGTCGGCGGCCTCGAGCTCCGACTCGTCGGCCACGGCGATGATCACGTGCGGGTTCGGCAGGGTGATGGAGACCCCGGGGCGCGCGACCGGTAGGTTCCGGACGTGCACGAGCGGCTCGCCGGGCAGCAGCTTCCAGCGGCCGAGGTCCACCGAGAAGCCGCCGGCGCTCCGCTGGACGTCCCGGACCCCGCCGCGCGTGCCGATCGGCAGCGTCCCACCGTCGGGGATCTCGGCGAGCCCCTCCTCCAGCAGGAAGCGGGTGAAGACGCGGATCCCGTTGCCGCACATCTCGGCGATGCTGCCGTCCGCGTTCCGGTAGTCCATGAACCACTCGGCGTCGGGCTCCTCCTCGAGTGCCGCCGCGCCGGCGTCGAGGCTGCGGGAGCGGACCGCGCGCAGGACGCCGTCGGCGCCGACACCGAAGTGCCTGTCGCAGATCGCCGCGATCTGGCT
>DATCMN010000282.1:0-2933 GCA_036563405.1 Naasia sp.
CGTGGTGGAGCGATCCGGTTGCCGGGACGCTGAGCGGTGAGGTGACCCTCTCGACGAGGGCGCACCCCCCGCTCCGCCTGGCCGTCGCGACGGAGATCGGGGGCGTGCCGCTTGTCGCCTCGACGGTCGATGTCGTCGACGGCTCGGCCCTCGTCACCTTGCGGCCACGGGGGCTGCGTGCCGGCCACCTGCGAGAAGACCTGCAGTGGTCGCCCCAGAATCCGGTGCTCATCGACGCCCAGCTCGAACTGCATGGCGCCGGTGGAGTTGTCGATCGAGCTGCCAGCTATCTCGGAGCGCGGTCGGTCTCGGCGGAGGGAGGAGCGTTCCGACTGAACGGCGTGCCGTACTTCGTGCGCGCCGTTCTCGAGCAGGGGTACTGGCCGACGTCCCTCATGACCGCACCTTCTCCCGCCGCCCATCGTGACGAGGTCGAGCTCATCATCCGACTCGGGTTCAACACGGCTCGCGTGCATCAGAAGATCGAAGACCCTCGGTTCCTCTACTGGGCCGATCGCCTCGGGCTCATGATCTGGGGAGAGACTGCCGCCGCGTACGACTTCAGCAGCCGCGCGGCGACACTCGCGATGTCCGAGTGGACCGCAGCTGTACTGCGGGACCGCAGCCATCCGAGCATTGTCGCCTGGGTGCCCGTCAACGAGAGCTGGGGCGTGCCGGACGTGTCCCGCAGCGCACAGCAGGTGCAGCTGGTGCAGGCACTCGCCTCCCTCACCCGCGCACTGGATCCGACACGCCCCGTCATCTCCAACGATGGCTGGGAGCACGTCGACAGCGACATCTTCACGATCCACGACTACAGCCCTGACCCGGAGGTACTCAGCCGGCGCTACGGATCGCACGAGGGTGTGTGCGCAACGCTCGACTCCAGTGGTCCGCAAGGCCACGTGCTCTCGCTCTCCGACGACCTCGCGGAACGGGTCCTTCGACGTCTCATGCCGGTGATGGTGAGCGAGTTCGGCGGGATCTCCTTCACCGGGGACGGCACCACCTGGGGGTACGCAACCGTCGCGACGCCCGAGGCTTACCGGGACCTGCTCGCTGCACTGTTCGGAGCCCTGACGAGCGGAGGAACCGGAGGCGGCAGTGTCATCGCCGGCTTCTGTTTCACACAGCTGACCGACACCGGCCAGGAGGCGAACGGACTTCTGTACGGGGACCGCACCCCGAAGCTGCCCTTCGAGGACCTGCGCGCGATCATCACGGGTCGCACTGTGGGGGAAGACGACTTCGTCTGGCCGCCCGTCACGAAGCAGTCGCCGCCGAGCCGCGATAGCGGCGGCCTTCGGCCCGGGGATCACCCTGAGTGACGACTGCCGACAGCCGGTGCGTCACCGAAACTCAGGGGCACAGAGCGCGAAGGGCGACAGCGCAACGTGAGACTTCCGACTGATCAGGATGTCTCTTGCGGAGACGGAGCGTCCTGCAGCAACGGGCGACCAGCATGACGATTGGAGCCCGTGGGTACCGACATTCATGACGAGTAGGCGCTGTCTCCGCTCCGGCGGCCTTCATCAGTCCAGCGGTCAAGGGCCAAACGCGAGAAGACCGATCAAGCCGAAGGCGAGGAGCAACGTGCCGACGAGGACGGCGGCGAGCAAGCTCCGGCGCAACCGGAGCGAGACGAGGTAGCCGACGCCAGCTGACCAGGCGCCACCCATGATGATCAGCAGCCCGAAGAAGGAGATTGCGCGCCAGCCACCCGGCTCTCATCAGGCACATGGCTCTCATCAGGCTGAACGTGGGCCCCGTGGGGCTCGAACCCACGACCCGCGGATTAAAAGTGCGATCCGCCGCGTGTCGCCCCGTGTAGCGGCATGAAGCGCCCGCGCCCCGACCCGCATGAACCCGGGGCTGTCAGCCCCTTTGACGCGGTCGGAACTGCAGCACGTTGTAGTCCCGCGTAGCCGCGGTCTGCTCCACGTCTGCTCCACGCGCCGGCCGAGGGAGAGCCTCACGCACCTGGGCGTCATCCGTCTCCGCCAGGTGCGCATATCGCTGGGTCGTCTGGGGCGACTTGTGCCCGAGGAGCCGGCCGACCTCGGCGAGCGAGACGCCGCGCTGGATGAGCATGGACGCGTAGGTGTGCCGCAGGTCGTGGATGGTCAGCTCGCCGATCTCGGCACGCTCGAGCGCCGGCGCCCACCAGCGGGACCGCCAGTTGTGATAGTCCAGGACGCTGCCGTTGAGCGTCAGCGCATGCCCCGCGCGTCCTTGCAGGTGCGGTGCGATCTCCTGCTCCACCCATGACGGCAGGGGGACGTCGCGAGCCTGCCGTCCCTTCGGGTAGGCCTTGAGGGCGCGATTCCGGTCGTCCCACACCTCTGCGATGCGCACCCTGCCGCGTCGGAAGTCGACTCGCTTCACCTGCAGGCCTGCCGCCTCTCCCCAACGCATGCCGGTGCCGAGCAACAGGGCAACCAGGGCACGGTGCACGCTTCCTTCCTCGAACTGCTCCAGAAGGGCGGCCTGCTCATCCTCGGCGAGGTAGCGCTCCTTGAGGCGCTGGCCGACGGTGAGCTTCAGCCGCTGCGCGGCATTCACGTCGAGGATCTCGGCGTCGACCGCCGCGCTGAGGGAGGCGGACAGCAGGTGAACGCATCGCTGCACGGTCGACGGCGCGAGACCCGATGCGGCGAGCTCTGCCGCCCAGGCGCGGACGTCCTGTCGACTGATCGCGGCGAGCGGCACGTCCTTCCAGCGCGGCATCAGCCGGAAGTCGCGTCTGGACTCGTCGCGCACGAGGGTGGACTGCTCCACGCTGCGGGTGGGCCACCACTCGGCGCACCACTCCCCCCAGCTGCGCCCGGCGGCGTCGGGATCTCGCCACCCGAGCTTTCGCGCCTCGTCCTCGGCGACGATGGCGGCCTTCTCGGCGGCCCGCTTGTGGGTGAAGGTGCCGGCGGACCGGAGCT
>DATCMN010000308.1:0-3600 GCA_036563405.1 Naasia sp.
CACCGGGCGCGCGCTACGCAGCGCAGCGTCCAGCGGCCGGGCAGCGGGCGCCGGCCGACGACTGGGACAGCCTCTCGCAGGGTGCCGATCCCACGGCGGCGGGGGCCGACGGGGGGCCGGACGGAATCGTCGAGGCCGGCCCCGAAGAGAGAGGCACCGAAGAGACCGGCACCGAGGAGACCGGCACGGAGGAGACCGGCCGCGAGGAGTCCGGGCGCCGCGGGTCCTCCCGATAGACTCGGTGCCATGAGCGCAGAGCACTCCGAACCGGGCCACGGCGACTCGCCGGCCGCCTGGACCGCTGTCGTCGTCATGCTGGTGGGCCTCTCCGTCGCCACCCTCGGTCTCTACCTCGACCTGAGCTTCGACGAGGACTGGGGCTGGCTGCTCTGGACGGGCGTCATCCTCACCGTCATCGGCGGCCTCCTCGGGTTCATCCTGAAGAAGGCCGGCTTCGGCGCCGACGGGCATCGCACCTCGTCGCGCCAGCACAGCTAGGACCGCCGTGTCCCTGCTCGCCGACCTGGTCGCGGGAGCGCGAGCCGATGCCGCCAGGCGGCGCGAGGACGTTCCGCTCGCCCGCGTGGAGTCCCTCGCCGCCGACGCCCCGGCGCCGCTCGACGTGTTCGAGCACCTGCGTCCTGCGGAGCGCGTGAAGATCCTCGCCGAGGTGAAGCGCGCGAGCCCCAGCCGGGGCAGCCTCGCCGAGATCGCCGACCCCGCAGCCCTCGCCGCCGCCTACCAGGCCGGCGGTGCCAGCGCGATCAGCGTCCTCACCGAAGGGCGCCGCTTCCTCGGCTCGCTCGACGACCTGCGCGCCGTTCGCGCCGCGGTGTCCGTGCCGGTGCTGCGCAAGGACTTCCTCGTCGAGGAGTACCAGCTGCTCGAGGCGCGCGCCGCGGGCGCCGACCTGGTGCTCCTCATCGTCTCCGCTCTCGACCAGCCCACGCTGCGCCGCCTGTTCGACTTCGCCGGCTCCCTCGGCATGGCGACTCTCGTCGAGACCCACGACGCGGACGAGGTCGCGCGCGCCCTCGACATCGGCGCGCACATCGTGGGGGTCAACGCGCGCGATCTCAGCACCTTCGAGCTCGACCAGGACCTGTTCGGCCGCCTCGCGGACAGCATCCCCGCCGGGGTGATCCGGGTGGCGGAGTCCGCCGTCCGGACCGCCGCCGACGTCGCCCACTACCGCCGTGCCGGCGCCGACGTCGTCCTCGTGGGCGAGGCCCTCGTCACCGGCGACCCCGCCCGAACCCTTCAGGAGTTCCTCGCCTCATGAGTGCGTCCCCGACCCTTCCCGGCCCGTACTTCGGCGCGTACGGGGGCCGCTTCGTCCCCGAGTCGCTCGTCGCCGCTCTCGACCAGCTCACCGAGGCCTGGGAGGCGGCGAAGGCCGACCCCGGCTTCCGGCTGGAGCTCGACGAGCTGCACCGCAGCTACACCGGCCGCCCGTCGATCCTCACCGAGGTGCCCCGCTTCGCCGAGCACGCGGGCGGCGCGCGCGTGCTGCTGAAGCGCGAGGACTTGAACCACACCGGCTCGCACAAGATCAACAACGTGCTCGGCCAGGCCCTGCTCACCCGCAGGATCGGCAAGAAGCGGGTCATCGCCGAGACGGGCGCCGGCCAGCACGGCGTCGCGACCGCGACGGCCGCCGCCCTGTTCGGGCTCGAGTGCACCATCTACATGGGCGAGGTCGACACCGATCGGCAGGCCCTCAACGTCGCACGGATGCGGCTGCTCGGCGCGGAGGTCGTTCCCGTCACGACCGGGTCGCGCACGCTGAAGGACGCCATCAACGAGGCGATGCGCGACTGGGTCACCAACGTGGAGACCACGAACTACGTGTTCGGCACGGTCGCGGGCCCGCACCCGTTCCCCGCCATGGTCCGGGACCTGCAGCGGATCATCGGCGACGAGGCCCGCGAACAGGTGATCGCGCTCACCGGTGCGCTGCCGACCGCCGTCGCCGCCTGCGTGGGCGGCGGCAGCAACGCGATGGGCATCTTCACCGCTTTCGTCGGCGACCCGGAGGTCAAGCTGTTCGGCTTCGAGGCGGCGGGCGACGGGGCGGAGACGCTCCGGCACGCGGCGACGATCACGAAGGGCCGGCCCGGCGTGCTGCACGGCGCCCGCAGCTATCTCCTCCAGGACGAGGACGGCCAGACCCTCGAGTCGCACTCCATCTCCGCGGGCCTCGACTACCCGGGTGTGGGCCCCGAGCACGCCTGGCTGTCGGACAGCGGCCGGGCGAGCTACCTGCCGATCACCGACGACCAGGCCATGGCCGCGCTGCGGCTCCTCAGCCGCACGGAGGGCATCATCCCCGCGATCGAGTCGGCGCACGCCCTCGCCGGAGTTCTCGACCTCGGCCGGGAGCTCGGGCCCGACGCCGTCATCCTCGTCAACCTCTCCGGTCGCGGCGACAAGGACATGACGACCGCCGGTCACTACTTCGACCTCCTCGACCGCGATGCGGAGCAGATGTGAGCGCCCCGGCCCAGGCGGCGCAGTCGGGCGCCGTCGCGAACGTGATCGCCGCCCGCCGCGACGCGGGCTCCGGCGCACTCATCGGCTACCTTCCGGTCGGCTTCCCCGACCTGCCGACGAGCATCGACGCGGCCGTCGCGCTCGTCGAGAACGGGGTCGACGTCCTCGAGCTGGGCCTGCCCTACTCCGACCCGGTGATGGACGGCCCCGTCATCCAGGCAGCCACCCAGCGCGCGCTGGCCGGCGGCTTCAAGCTGCGCCACGCGTTCGAGGCAGTCGAAGGCGTCCGCGCCCGCGTCGACGCCCCGGTGCTGCTGATGACCTATTGGAACCCGGTGCTGCAGTACGGGGTGGACAGGTTCGCGGCGAACCTCCGCGACGCCGGGGGAGCCGGCCTCATCACGCCCGACCTGATCCCGGACGAGGCCGACGACTGGCTCGCCGCCTCCGAGGCGACAGGGCTCGAGCGGGTGTTCCTCGCCGCGCCGACGTCCAGCCCGGAGCGGCTCGCGCGCACCGTCGAGCTCAGCCGAGGCTTCGTGTACGCCGTCTCCACCATGGGGATCACCGGAGCCCGCGCCGACGTGGACCGGGCGGCACGCTCGCTCGTGGAGCGCCTGCGCGACGCGGGCGCGGAGAACGCGTGCGTCGGGATCGGCATCTCCACGGGGGAGCAGGTGCGGGAGATCCTCGCCTACGCCGACGGTGCGATAGTCGGCTCCGCGCTGGTGAACGCCCTCGCCGAGGGCGGGGTCGCGGCGGCGGCCGACACGGCGGCCCGGCTCGCCGCCGGCGTAGTAGCCTGAGCCATCGTGACGCCGCAGAGCATCCCGAGCCCGCCCCCGGAGTGGGCCTCCTTCACCCTCGGAATCTTCACGATCCACGCCTACGCGCTGTGCATCCTCGCGGGGATCATCGCTGCCCTGCTGATCACCGCGGCCCGCATGCGGCGTCGCGGAGCCGAGGGCGGCGTCGTCCTCGACATCGCCATCCCGGCCGTCCTGCTCGGCCTCGTGGGGGCGCGGCTCTGGCACGTCTTCACCCACCCCGCCGACTACTTCGTCGGTGACCGCACCGCGTGGGAGACCTTCGTCGGCGTCATCGCGA
>DATCMN010000310.1:0-2033 GCA_036563405.1 Naasia sp.
CCTCGGCCACCCCATCGGCGCATCCGGCGCCCGGATCGTCGGCCACCTCGCCCTGGTGCTGAAGGACGCGCCGGCGGGAACCCTCGCTGCGGCCGGCATCTGCGGCGGCGGCGGGCAGGGCTCCGCCATGGTCCTCGAGTCCTGGACGGAGCCGGCGGCAGCGCCGCAGGGCTGATGGAGCGGGCGGTGTTCCCCGACCTCGCCGGCGAGCTGGTCGTCGTGACCGGTGCGGGCGGTGGGCAGGGAGCAGCCGAGGCCGAGTGGCTGGTGCGCGCGGGCTGCACCGTGATCGCCGGGGACCTCGAGCCGCCGTCGATCGCGGGCGCCACCGGCGTGGCGCTCGACGTGTCGGATGAGGAGGCGTGGTCCCGGCTCACTGACAGCCTGCGCGCGGGCGGGCGGGCGGTGCACGGGCTCGTCAACAACGCCGGCATCACCCGCCGCGCTCGGGTGCTGTCCGTGACGACTGCCGACCTGCTCGAGGCCTACTCGGTCAACACTGTGGGCAGCGCGCTCGGCATCCGCCACCTGTCCCCGCTGATGGTCGACGGCTCCTCGATCGTCAACGTCGGCTCCGCCGCCGCACTGATCGGGCACTACGCGGTCGCCTACTCCGCGAGCAAGTGGGCTCTGCGGGGGCTCACCAAGGCGGCGGCGATGGAGCTCGGGCCGAGCGGGATCCGGGTGAACTGCATCCACCCCGGCTTCATCGAGACGCCCATGACGCGCTCGGCGCCCGACTCATTCCGGGACGCCAACCTCCGTGGCACCCCGCTCGGCCGGACCGGCACCTCCGAGGACGACATCGCCCCGGTGGTCGGGTTCCTGCTCAGCCGGGCGTCCGGCTTCATCACCGGCGTCGACCTCCCGGTCGACGGCGGCCTCACCTCCCACGGCGGGGGCAAGGCGATCGCCGACGCCCTCGCGGACTGAACGGACGAGCACAATGACGACAGAGGTCACCGAGGTCACGTGGGTGGCGCACCGCGTCGAGCCGTCGGAGCTGCCGGGCGCGCTCGCGCTGGCGGAGTCGCTCGGGCTCACCGTGGCCGACGCGACCTCCCACCACGTGGAGCTGCGCACGGGCAGGGGGGACCTCGTCGAATATGTGACCGACGAGCACGGGTTGCCCGCGCACCTGTTCGCCGGGCAGCAGGTGGTGGTGGGGCTCAAAGTGCCCGACCTGGAGGAGGCCGTCGCTCGCCTGAGCGCACGCGGGTTCGAGGTGGTGGCTCCACCACAGAGCGCGGGCCCCGTTCGCTTCGCCCACTTCCGAGGACCGGGCGGCACGGTCCACGCGCTCATCGCGGACGCCTGAACGCGCCGAGGACGCCGCACCTGCAGGCCGCGATCTCGAGCCCTAGTCTCAAGCGGTGGCGAACTCCGACTCGGGCGACAGCGTCATCGATCGGATAGTCCGCGTTCTCGACACATTCGACCGGGGCAGGACTGTGCAGACGGCGACGGAGATCTCGCGCCGTGCCGGGCTGCCGGCCTCGACCGCGCACCGGATGGCCACCGAGCTCACGGCCGCCGGCCTCCTGGAGCAGGACGAGGACGGCCGCTACCGGGTCGGCCTGCGCCTGTGGGAGCTGGCGACGCGCGGGTCGCGGGCCCTCGGCCTGCGCGAAGCCGCCCGACCGGCGATGGAGTCGGTGCAGGCGCGGATCCGGCAGCACACCCAGCTCGCGGTGGTCGAGGACGACCAGACGCTGTTCCTGGAGCGCCTCTCGCATCCGGATGCCGGCGCCAACATCGCGCAGGTCGCCGGCCGGCTGCCGCTGCACGCGTCGTCCTCGGGTCTGGTGCTGCTCGCCGCCGCGCCCGCCGCCGTCCTCGACAGGGTCCTCGCCCGCCCGCTCGCCGCGCTCGCCCCGGACACGCTCACCGACCCGAACGCCCTGCGGGGCAAGCTCGCGGAGGTCCGCCGGCTGGGCCACGCGGCGTCGCCGGGCACGGTGCAGACCCACTCCACCGGCGTCGCGGTCCCTGTGCGGGATGGGGGAGAGGTCGTCGCGGCGCTCGGCGTGGTG
>DATCMN010000312.1:0-5194 GCA_036563405.1 Naasia sp.
AACGTGCAGAAGCGCACCTACTACGTGCCCTCGCTGCGCCGGAACGTCACCCTCAACGTGAGCGCCAAGGGCATCAAGGTGATCGACGTCCGCGGCATCGAATCCGTGGTCAAGGACATCCTGAGCCGTGGGGAGAAGATCTGATGGCCAAGCAGCAGGACGTCCGCCCCATCATCAAGCTCCGCTCGACGGCAGGCACCGGGTACACCTACGTGACCCGCAAGAACCGTCGCAACAACCCCGACCGCATCGTGCTGAAGAAGTACGACCCGGTGATCCGCAAGCACGTCGAGTTCCGCGAGGAGCGGTAAGCAATGGCCAAGAAGAGCAAGATCGCGCGCAATGAGCAGCGCAAGGTAATCGTCGAGCGCTACGCCGCGAAGCGCCTCGAGCTGAAGAAGGCACTCGTCGACCCGGCGTCGACGGACGAGCAGCGCGAGGCCGCCCGAGTGGGCCTGCAGAAGCTTCCGCGCGACGCGTCTCCCGTCCGCCTCCGCAACCGCGACGCCGTCGACGGTCGTCCCCGCGGCAACCTCAGCAAGTTCGGGATCTCCCGCGTGCGCTTCCGCGACATGGCGCATCGGGGAGAATTGCCCGGCATCACGAAGTCAAGCTGGTAAGTTACTGGGCGGTCGACCTTGACCGCCCGGGCAACCCGCCCGCATCGTGATTTCACGTACACCCTGATGGCCGTCTTCCCCGAGATGGCGAAGGTCCGAGGAGGACACATATGGCATCCCTGAACCGCACCGAGCTCGTCGCCGCAGTGGCGGCTGAGTCTGGCCAGAGCCAGTCCGCCGTGAACGGCGTCCTCGACGCTCTCTTCTCCACGCTGGCGAAGTCCGTCTCCGAGGGTACGAAGGTGACGATCCCCGGGTGGCTCGCAGTCGAGCAGACCTCGCGGGCCGCGCGCACCGGCCGCAACCCGCAGACCGGCGAGCCGATCGAGATCGCGGCGAGCAAGGGCGTCAAGATCAGCGCCGGCAGCAAGCTGAAGGCCGCCGCCAAGTAGCCCTCCCAGCACGTAGGCGAAGGGGATGCGCGATCCGCGCATCCCCTTCCTCGTGTCCGAAGCGTGTCGCCGGGCCGTTCTCGCGCGGCGAGGCGGTCCGTCGATCCGCGCGGGCCGCGGCTCCGAATAGTCTGACGGAATGCCTTCGCCTCGGATCGACGCTCCCGCAGCGCTGTCCGGACCCGGGCTCCTCCTCGGCGCCGCCCTCCTCGCGCTGCTCGCCTCGCTCGCGATCGGCGGGGGAGCGGCCGCTCTGCTGATCGGCGACCCCGGACCTGTCGTCAGGTTCGGCTTGCCCGCAGCGAAGCTGCTCGTCAACCTCACGGCCGCCGCCACCATCGGCTTCGTCGCCGTCGCAGCGCTGATGCTGCCGCCCGGCGCGGCGGCGGGGCGGCTCCTGGATGCGGCCGCAGGCGCCGCCGGCGCCTGGACCGTGGCGTCCGCGCTGACGGGGCTGCTCACCTTCCTGTCCGTGACGGGCGTCCCGCTGTCCCTCGACGAGGAGTTCGGCGGACAGCTCGGCTTCTTCCTGACCTCCCTCGAGCCCGGACGCGCCTGGCTGACGGTGACGCTCGTGGCTGCCGCCGTCACGGTGCTGTGCTTCGCGGTGCGCTCCCCGGCCGTGCTCCTCGCCGTGCTCGCCCTCGCGGCATGGGGGCTCACCCCGCTCGCCGAGCAGGGCCACGCGGCGGAGGCGGCGTCCCACGAGCAGGCCGTCTCCGCGCTGGGCCTGCACCTGCTCTTCGCGGCACTGTGGCTCGGCGGCCTGCTGGCCCTCGTGCTGCTGCGCCCGCTCCTGGCGCCGGACTCCCTGCTCGCCGCCGTCCGCCGCTACTCGGCCGTCGCACTGGTCTGCTTCGTCGTGGTCGCCGCGTCCGGATATGTCAGCGCGGAGATCCGAGTCGGCTCCCTGGACCGGCTCGCCTCTCCCTACGGGGTGCTGGTGGTCATCAAGGTCCTCGCCCTGCTCGGGCTCGGGGTCGCGGGGGCGCTGCACCGCCGGGCGACGATCCGGCGCCTCGCCGAGGGACGCGCGGGATCGTTCTGGCGGATCGTGCTCGCCGAGGTGGTCGTGATGGGCGTCGCATCGGGCGCGGCGGCTGCTCTCGCCCGCACCGCGTCGCCCGTGCGGGAGGAGGCCGCGCCGGACACATCGGCCGCGGCCCTGCTGACAGGCGAATCGCTGCCCGCTCAGCTCGACGCGCTGCGCCTCCTCACCGCCACGCGGCTCGAACTGGGCTGGCTGCTCGGCGCGGCGCTGGCGCTCACCGCCTACGTCGTGGGTGTACTCCGGCTGCGGAGCGCCGGGAAGTCGTGGCCGCGCCGCCACCTGCTCGCCTTCACCGCGGGCGCCGTGGTGCTGGCCGCGGCCACCAACGGTGCTGTGGCCGCGTACGAGCGTCAGCTGTTCAGCATGCATGCCGCACTCCTCGCCCTGCTCCTCGTGGCGGTGCCCGCCCTCGTCGCGGCGGGGCGCCCGCTCGAGCTGCTCCGACGTGCGACTCCCGCACGAGACGACGGCAGCAGGGGCGCCGCGGAGTGGACCCTCGCGGTCGCCGACTCCCGGGGCGTGCGCTTCGTGCTGTCGCCCCTCGTGGCCGGGGCGATCGCGGCCGCCGTCCTGCTCGCGGCCCTGCTTCCCCCCGTCCTGCTCTGGTCGGTGCGGGAGACGGCCGGGCGCGACATCGTGGCAGCGGCGCTGCTCCTCGCCGGCACGCTGGTGGCATCCGCCCGGGGGAGGCGCGGAGCGCTCGCGCCGGCGGTCGCCGCCCTCGCGGCAGCCGGTGTCGGGGCGTACCTGCTCGTCACCGACTCCCTGCTGCTCGCCGACTGGTACGGGGCGATGGGCTGGGGGAGCGACGCGTCCGCCGATCAGCGTGCCGGCGGTGCCGTGCTGCTGATCGCCGCGGCACTGCCGCTCGTCGTCTTCGCAGTCCTCGCTTCCGCACGGCGCTCCACGGCTCCCACTCAGGACGCGCGGATCTCGACTCCGCCGTCGTCCCGCAGCTCGATCCGGTAGGCCACCTCGAACGTCACGTCCTCGTCGAGGGTCGAGACGGAGCCGTCGAAGAGCGACACCACATCGACGGTGATGTGCGCCGTCCCCGGCGTCGGCGACACCAGCCAGGCGCCGTCCGCCGGCACGATCTCGATAGCTGGATACTCGGCGATCGACCACTGCGGACGGTCGAGGATGCGGTCGTCGACCACGCGGCGGAACGGACACCCCGCCGGCTGCAGCACCTCCTGCTCGGCGCACTCGTCGAGGAAGGCGTCCACCTCCTCCTGCACCGACGCCGTGAACTCGTCGCTCGCGCGTACCTCCACGCGCCCGCGGGCGCCGGCTGCGCTGACGACGGGGACCGGGACGTCGTCGGCTTCCAGGTAGGCCGCGTCCTGGTCGAGCACCGCGAGCGACGGCGTGAGCACCGCGAGGTCCGCGACTCCGTCGCCGCCCGCGTCGCCGGGCAGCCCGTTCACCCGGAAGCCGGCGTCGTTCACCACCTCGACGGTGAGGACCGCGACGGGGGTCTCCGCGAAGCGCCACCCGGAGAACAGCAGGAACAGGGGAGCGGCGGGTTCCACGGAGAAGTCCGTGCGGTAGGAGCGACCGCCCAGCTCGTAGGCGGCGGTCACCGTGCGGGTCCCGTCCGGGCGTTCCACGACGCCGACGATGCGGGATGCGGTGGGGCCGACGAGGGCGTCCCGGGTGAGCGCCAGCTCGGAGACCCCTTCCGGCACCGCGACGCCCGGCAGGGTGAGCGCAGCGGCGATGTCCCGTCGCTCCAGCGCCTCCAGGTACCGGCCGACGAAGCCGCCCGCGCTGTAGAGCCCCGCGTTCAGTGCGCTCACGACGCCGAGGAAGCCGCCGACGACGAGCACGCAGAGTGCCAGCCAGCGCACCAGCGGTGCTCGCGATGCACGGGAGGGCTCTGTGGAGCGCCGGCCGCGGATCGGAGCCGCCTGCTGAGCCCCAGGATCGACGTCGACCCCGGTCCCCATGGGGCGATTCTAGGTCGGGGGCGGCTCCGGAGCAGGAGCACCGGGCCGGGGTAGGGTGACCGGATGCCTCCCGCGCTGTCCCCCGAGCAGCAGGTGGTGTTCGACGCCATCGAGGGCACCCGGGACCACCTGTTCGTGACCGGTCGGGCGGGCACGGGCAAGTCGACGGTGCTCAACCACCTGTCCTGGAACAGCGAGAAGTCGCTCGTCGTGTGCGCTCCGACAGGGGTCGCCGCGCTGAACGTCGGCGGCCAGACCATCCACTCGCTGTTCAAGCTCCCTATCGGCGTCATCGCGGACCGCGACCTCGACGACGACCGGGAGCTGCGCCGGCTGCTGGGCGCGATCGACACCGTGGTCATCGACGAGGTGTCGATGGTGAACGCCGACCTGATCGACGCCGTCGACAGGCGGCTGCGCTGGGCGCGACAGCGCAAGGAGCCGTTCGGCGGGGTGCAGATCGTGCTGTTCGGAGACCCGTTCCAGCTGGCGCCGGTGCCCGGTGACGGCGACGAGCGCGCGTACTTCGCCGACACGTACCGCAGCATGTGGTTCTTCGACGCGAAGGTGTGGCAGGAAGCGCCGCTCCGAGTGCTGCAGCTGCGCACCATCCACCGCCAGCAGGACGACGCATTCATCACCGTGCTGAACGCCGTCCGGCACGGCCGGGTGACCGCCGAGATGGCGGGCGTGCTCAACTCGGCGGGGGCGCGTCCGGTTCCCGCGGACCCGCCCATCACGCTCGCGACCCGCAACGACAGCGTCACCCGGATCAACGCCCGCGCGCTGGCGGCGCTGCCGGGCGCGGTGTCCACGGCGCGCGCGGAGGTGAACGGCGAGTTCGGCGGGCGCACCTACCCTGCGGACGAGGCGCTCGAGCTGAAGCCCGGTGCCCACGTGATGTTCCTCCGCAACGACTCCGACCAGCGCTGGGTGAACGGCTCCGTGGGAGAGGTCACCCGCATCAAGGGCGGCGTGGTCGGCGTCCGGCTCGGCGGCGAGGAGCACGAGGTGGGTCCGGTGACGTGGGAGAGGCACCGCTACTCCTGGTCGCCCGCCACGCGGAAGCTGACCCGCGAGGTGGTCGCGGACTTCACCCAGTTCCCGTTGCGCCTCGCCTGGGCGGTGACCATCCACAAGTCGCAGGGGAAGACGTACGACGCTGCGGTCGTCGACCTC
>DATCMN010000226.1:0-7657 GCA_036563405.1 Naasia sp.
GGTCGCTCCGCGATCGACGGCGTCCGCGGCGACCACGGCGTCGGTGATCGACTCGTCGAGGCACACGGGGGTGCGGATCCGGCTCGCCAGCACCGCGTGCGCGCCCACGTCCTCCTCGGGGAAGGGCTGCTCGATCAGCAGCAGGTCGAACTCGTCGAGGCCGCGGAGCCGGTCGACGTGCTCGAGCGCGTACGCCGTGTTGGCGTCGACCTGCAGGGGGAAGCCGGCGGGCAGCGCGGCGCGCACCGCGGCGACGGGCTCCAGGTCCCAGCCGGGCTTGATCTTCAGCTTGATGCGGCGGTACCCCTCGGCGACGTAGCCGGCGACCTCCTCGAGGAGCTCCGGGATGCCGGGGGCGATGCCCACCGACACCCCGCAGTCGACCTCGTCCCGGACGGCGCCCAGCCGTCGGGCGAGGGAGGTGCCCGCGGAACGGAGCTCGGCGTCGAGGAGGGCGGCCTCCAGGGCGGCCTTCGCCATCCGGTGGCCGAGGATGCCGCGAACCAGGCCCGCGAACCCGTCCGCCGTCAGCTCCGGTGCCGAGAGGACGGCCGGCACCAGGTAGCGCTCGAGGACGGCGGCGCAGCCGTCGACGTACTCGGAGCTGTAGACGGGGTCGGTCATCGCGACGCACTCTCCCCAGCCCTCGGACCCGTCGGTGCGCACGCGGAGGAGGAGCACGTCCCGCTCCGTCTGCCGCCCGAAGGACGTCTCGAACGGCCGCACCAGCGGCATGCCGACGCGGTGCAGCTCGACGGCTTCCACCTTCATGTGGGCTCCTCCGTGAACACGTAGCCGTCTCCGTCGAGCTCCGGCCGGAGCCCCGACGCGAACGCCCCTTCGAGCGCCTGCCGGGACTGCTCCCGCAGTGTCGCGGCCGCAGGGGGGTCGTCGGCGCGCAGCCGCTCGAAGTCGTCGGGCAGGGGAAGGCGGCCGGAGCCGCTCCAGCGCCGTGGCCGACCCGCCAGCGCCTCGGTGACGCGCGCCGATTCCAGGCGCCAGGACACCTCGAGCCTGTCGGTGGCGTCGTCGCCGTTCACCGCATCGCCGAGGCTCCCGTAGAAGTCGGGCA
Source organism: Naasia sp. (assembly GCA_036563405.1). Taxonomy (GTDB): domain Bacteria; phylum Actinomycetota; class Actinomycetes; order Actinomycetales; family Microbacteriaceae; genus Naasia. The sequence goes on from DATCMN010000226.1 coordinate 1,073, forward strand.
GGAACCGCGCTGCCGAGGCGCCGAGCCGCACCAGGTTGAGGGTGGCGTTGCGGCGGATCAGCGGGTCGAAGGTCCAGCGGATCTCCGGCACGTCGAGGGCGAGCGCGACGGCCCGCTGCCGGAGCTTGAGGGCGAGACCCGCGCCGCGGCCGCGGAACGCCGGTGCGATCGCCGCCATGTGGCTGTGCCAGTGCAGCCCGCCGCCCGTCCCGCCGAAAGCGAAGGTGGCCCCCACGGGCGCGCTCCCGTCGAGGGCGAGCACCACGGGGCATCCGGCCGCCGTCGCGGCGAGCAGCAGGGCGCGATCCGGGGAGCGGCCGGCGCCCCACGTCCCCTCGAACAGGCCGACCGCCGCGCCCAGCTCGTCCTCCTCCGCCGCGCGCGTGAGCACGCGGGCGCGCCGGTCTGCGGCACTCGCGTCCTCCTCGGCGGTCACCGCTCCTCGAGCCCCCAGCGCTGGCCGTAGCCGCCTTCGGCCTCTGGCCGGGCCATCAGCTCGAGGAAGGGGCGCGCGTCGAAGGACTCCGGCCCCCGCACGCCGGCGCCCGTCCAGTCGCCGCGCGCGAGCAGCTCGAGCGCGATGACCGGGTTGAGGGCCGTCTGCCACACGACGCACTGGCTCTCGTACTCCGCCATCGTCTGCTCGTTGTCGCTGACGTGGTAGAGGTACACCGCACGCGGATTCCCGTCCGTCCCGGTGCCGGTCACGTAGACGCCCGCGCAGGTCTTGCCCGTCATGCGTGGCCCGATGGTCGCCGGATCCGGCAGGGCGGCGGCCACCACATCGCGCGGCGCGACCTCGACAGGGCCGTTCGCGCTGCGCACCCGGAGCGGCGCGGTCGAGTCCAGGTGCAGCTCGTGCAGGGTCCGGAGGATGCCGATGAACTGCTCGCCCAGCCCGTACTTGAAGGTGACCCGCTTCGCCTTCAGCCAGCGCGGCATGAGGAGGACCTCCTCATGCTCAACGTTGACGCACTCCACCGGGCCGATCCCCTCGGGGAACTCGAACACCTCGGGCTCGCTGAACGGCGGCGTGGTGTACCAGCCGCGGTCCTCCTCCCAGATGACGGGCGGATTGAGGCATTCCTCGATGGTGGTCCAGATGCTGAACGAGGGCGCGAAGATCTCGTTGCCCGAATCGTCCCGGACCACGAGGTTGGCGCCGTCCCGGGTGCCGAGCTCCTCGATCTCGCGGAACAGCTCGTCCTGCGCGTAGCGCGCGAACACGTCGCTGAGGCCGGGCTCGACACCCATGCCGACCAGGGCGAGGCGGCCGGCGGCCTCCCACTCCCCCGCCGCCGCGAACTGCTCGTCGCCGAGCTTCACCCCGGTCTGCGCGTACGGGTCCGCCGGGTGCGGCTCGGACAGGCTCATCGCCATGTCGAGGTAGTCGGCGCCCGCCTGCAGGGCGCCGGCGAAGATGGTGGGCACGAATTTCGGCTCCACGGCGTTCATCACGTGGGTGGCCGAATGCGCGCGAGCGACGGACGCGACGGAATCGGGATCCGAGGCGTCGATGCGGTCGACCGCGAACCGCGCGGCGACGTCCGCGCCGTGCCGCGCCTCGATCCACGCGCGCGTGCGCTCGGCACGGGTCGGGTCGTAGTCGGTGATGACCATCTGGTCGAAGAACGAGCGCTTGGCGGCGATCTTGGCGATCGCATCGCCCACGCCGCCGGCACCCACGAGCAGGATCCGCATGGCACGACGCTATCGGTTGTCCGTGCCTCTCCGACCTGCGGATCCGGTCGCCCTCGGTGTCAGGTGGACCGGGAGCCGGCCGACCGCACGTCGCGCCAGCGCCCGTTGGGGGCCATGTTCTCCACGCCGAGCAGGTGGTCGAACACGATGTTGGTCTGGGTGGAGGCCACGGAGTCGTCCATGCTCAGCTCGGCGGCGACGAAGTCGCGCAGCTGCGCCGTCGACGTGCAGGCGACGTGGATCAGGAAGTCGTCGGCGCCGCCGAGGAAGAAGACGTTGAGCACGTTCGGCAGGGTGACCACCCGCCGCGCGTAGGTGTTGATCTGGGCGCGGGATTGAGCCTTCAATCGGACCGCGACTATCGCCTCGATCGGCAGCCCGAGCGCACCGAGGTCGGGCTGCGCGTGGAACGACCGGAGCACGCCCTGCTCCTGCAGGGTGCGGACGCGGACGAGGCACGTCGACGGCGCGATGCCCACACGCTCCGCGAGCTCCTTGTTGCTGAGGCGCGCGTCGCGGGTGAGCTCCCAGACGATCTGCTCGTCGATCTCGTCGAGCCCGCTGTACCGGTTCGCCATTCCGCCTCCGCATCGAATCGGCTTCGGCGTTATCCGCGGCACCGCGCCCGCCGCTCGAATGATATTCGGAAACGATGCGGTCCATCGACGGCCCTGTACATAATTGCGACGCCTACCGAACATCGAACGGAGCAAGACAATGATCGTCGGCGTCCCCCGCGAGATCAAGAACAACGAGTTCCGCGTCGCCATGACGCCCTCCGGCGTGTTCGAGCTGACCCGTCGCGGGCACACCGTGCTCGTCGAGCGCGGGGCCGGCCTCGGAGCCTTCTTCCCGGACGACGAGTACGAGACCGCCGGCGCGACCCTCGCCGACGTCGACACGGTGTGGACCGCCGAGATGATCGTCAAGGTCAAGGAGCCGATCGCGCCCGAGTACGGGCGCATGCGCGAGGGGCAGCTGCTCTTCACCTACCTGCACCTCGCGGCCGCCGAGCCGCTCGTCGATGCCCTTCTCTCGTCCCGGACCACCGCACTCGCGTACGAGACGGTGCAGCTGGCCGACGGCTCGCTCCCGCTCCTCGCCCCGATGAGCGAGGTCGCCGGCCGCCTGTCCGTCCTCGTCGGCGGCGCCTCCCTGATGCGCAGCAGCGGCGGCCGGGGAGTCCTCCTCGGCGGCGTCCCCGGTGTCCGCCCCGCCAAGGTCGTCGTGATCGGCGCCGGCCAGGCCGGCAGCCACGCCGTCAGCCAGGCCGTCGCGAGCGGCGCCGACGTGACGGTGCTCGACCTCTCCCTCCCCCGCCTGCGGCACCTCGATGAGATCTACGCCGGACGCGTGAAGACCGTGGTGTCGAACGGCTACGAGATCGAGCGCAGCGTGCTCGAGGCGGACCTCGTCATCGGCGCCGTCCTCATCCCGGGCGCCGCGGCTCCCAAGCTCGTCTCGCACGACCTGGTGCTGCGCATGAAGCCCGGCTCGGTGCTCGTCGACATCGCGATCGACCAGGGGGGCTGCTTCGAGGACTCGCGCCCGACCACGCACGACGACCCCACCTTCCAGGTGGGCGACGCCATCATGTACTGCGTCGCCAACATGCCGGGCGCCGTCGCCTCCACGTCGACATCCGCGCTCACCAACGCGACCCTGCCGTACGTCGTCAAGCTGGCCGACCTCGGCTGGCGCGAGGCCGTCGCCCGGGATGCGGCGCTCGTGCCGGCCGTGTCGACAGTCGACGGGCACCTCACGCACAAGCCCACCGCGGACGCCTTCCCGCAGTTCGACTACACGCCCCTCGAGAGCCTCGGCGGCACCGTCCAGGTCTGAGCCGGCAGGGCGGCTGCAGTTCAGTCGTCCAGGCATTCCCGCAGGACGGCGAGGCCGTCGGCGACCTCGGCGAACGACGTGCTGAGCGGCGAGAGCCCGATGCGGATGCCCGACGGCCCGCGGAAGTCCGGCAGGACCCCGCGCTCCCAGGCGCGCGCCGTGGCCCGCTGCGCATCCGGATGCTCGAGCGTGACGTGGCCGCCCCGGCGGGAGGCGTCCCGCGGGCTCGCGACGGTGACGCCGGAGCCTGCGAGGTCGGCGTCCGCGATCTCCACCACGAACTCGGTGAGGCGGACCGACTTCTCGCGCACGGCCGCCATCCCGGCCGCGTCGATGAGGTCGAGCATGTCGCGCATGGGCTGCAGGGCGAGGATCGACGGGGTGCCGCTGAGGAAGCGGCGGATGCCCGGCGCCGGCCGGTAGGCGCCCCCCATCTGGAACGGCTCGGCCGAGCCCATCCACCCGGCGATCGGCTGCTCCAGCTCGGTCTGCAGGTCCCGGCGCACATACGCGAAGGCCGGCGAGCCGGGCCCGCCGTTCAGGTACTTGTAGGTGCAGCCGACCGCGAGGTCGGCGCCCCAGCCGTCCAGGTCGATCGGCACTGAGCCGGCGGAGTGGCAGACGTCCCAGAGGACGAGCGCGCCCGCATCGTGGGCGAGATCGGTGATCCCGCCGGCGTCGGCGAGGAAGCCGGACCGGTAGGCGACGTGGCTGAGCACCACCAGGGCGGTCCGCTCGCCAACGGCCTCCGCCACCTGCGACGTCTCGGCACCCGCGGCGCGGTCGACGGCCAGCCATCGCACCGTGTGGCCGAGCTCGGCGGCGATCCGCTCCACGACGAACCTGTCGGTGGGGAAGTTGTCGTCATCGATCACGATCTCGTCGCGTCCGGGACGCGCGGCGAGCGCGGCACGGATCAGCTTGTAGAGCACTACCGTGGTCGAGTCCGCGACCACCGTCTGGCCGGCGGCGGCGCCGAGGGTGACCGCGCCGATCCTGTCCCCCACCTCCTCCGGCAGCCCCATCCACTCCTCGTCCCACGCGCGGATGAGGCGCGACGACCAGGTGTCGACGAGGCCGGCGACCCGCGTCCGCGTCGCGCGGAGCGGCCGGCCGAGGGAGTTGCCGTCGAAGTAGGCGCGGACGCCCGGGTCGGGGAGGAAGGCGTCGCGGTGCGCTCCGAGCGGGTCGGCGGCGTCGAGGTCGGCGGCACGGGCGGCCGCGGTGGAGCCGAGGGTCATGCGAGGCCTCCAGGGGGTCGATCGAACCTATCCCGCGGCTGATACCGTCGGCTGCGTGGGCGTGCGCATCGAGAAGGTGGATCTGCCCGGGATCGGCACCCGGCACGACGTGCTCACCGAGAGCGGACGGCGGATCGGCGTCGTCGCGCACCGCAACGGCGATCGCGACCTCGCCCTCTTCGACATCGACGACCCGGACGCCGCGAGCGACTCGGTGGCGCTCTCGGACGACGAGGCGGCAGCCCTCGCGAACGTGCTCGGCGCATCGGTGCTGCTCGGCCAGCTGACCGGGATCCGCGAGCAGGCGCGCGGCCTCTACACGGAGCAGATCGTGCTGCCCGCTGACTCGCCCTACGCGGGCGGGGTCCTCGGCGACACGAAGGCACGGACCCGGACCCACACCTCGATCGTCGCGATAGTCCGCGGCGCCGACGTCATCCCGTCCCCGATCCCCACTGACAGCCTCGAGCCCGGCGACACCCTCGTCGCCGTCGGCACCCGGCACGGCCTGGACGCGCTCGCGGAGCTGCTCACCTCCGGCCCGCGCTGAGCCCGTGACCGAGTCCACCCTGCTCCTTCTCGAGGTGGGCGCGCTCCTCCTCGGCCTCGGCCTGCTCTCCCGACTCGCGAGCCGGGTCGGCATCTCCGCGATCCCCCTCTTCCTGCTCGCGGGCCTCGCCTTCGGCCACGGCGGCTGGGTGCCCCTGTCGGCGAGCGAGGAGTTCTTCGAGACGGGCAGCGAGATCGGCGTGATCCTCCTGCTGGTGATGCTCGGGCTGGAGTACAGCCCCGGCGAGTTGGTGCAGAGCATCAGCCGAAGCCGCTCGGCGGGGCTCGTCGACGCCGCCCTCAACGCGCTCCCCGGCGCGGCGTTCGCGCTCCTGCTCGGCTGGGGTCCGATCGCCGCTCTCGCTCTCGCCGGTGTGACCTGGGTGTCCTCCTCCGGCGTGGTCGCGAAAGTGGTGCGCGACCTCGGCCGCCTGGGCAACAGGGAGACTCCCACCGTCCTGTCGATCCTCGTGATCGAGGACCTGGCGATGGCGTTCTACCTGCCGATCCTCACCACGCTGGCGGTGGGCGCGAGCCTGGTGCGCGGGGCGACGACCCTGGGGGTCGCCGTAGCCGTCGTGGTCCTCATCCTGTACTTCGCCCTGCGGCACGGCGCGGGACTGTCCCGGCTGTTCTCCGCCAGTCACGCCGAGTCCCTGCTGCTCGGCGTGCTGGGGCTGACGATCCTGGTCGCCGGGCTCGCCCAGCAGGCGAGCGTCTCCGCCGCCGTCGGCGCGTTCCTCGTCGGCATCGCGCTCTCCGGTCAGGTGGCGGACAGCGCGGAGGAGCTGCTGTCGCCGCTCCGCGACCTGTTCGCCGCCATCTTCTTCGTGTTCTTCGGCCTCTCCACGGACCCGCTCGACATCGTCCCGGTGCTGATCCCCGCCGCGCTGCTCGCGGTCGTCACCATGGCGACCAAGGTGGCGACCGGCTACTACGCGGCCGCGCAGGCGGGCATGGGGATCCCCGGCCGGTGGCGTGCGGGCTTCGCGCTCACCCCGCGCGGCGAGTTCTCGATAGTGATCGCCGGGCTGGCGGTCGGCGCGGGAGTGGAGCCGCAGCTCGCCCCGCTGGCGACCGCCTACGTCCTCATCACCGTGGTGGCGGGTCCCCTGCTCTCCCGCATCCCGGACACCGAGCGCTTCCGGGCGGCCGTCCGGCGCCGCGGCGACGAGCGCCGGGCGCGGGCCGCGGCGTAGCGCAGCGACACGGCGCTTCGCCGCGCGCGGTGCATGCACCCGTCGCGCGGTGC
>DATCMN010000324.1:0-13198 GCA_036563405.1 Naasia sp.
AGGCCCGCGGCACCGGCCCGGCACGCACCTGTCAAGCAGCGCTGTGAGCAGCGATCAGGTTGCCCACTGGGCCGCTGACGAGCGATGCCATCTGGGTCTCCCGCAAGTCGGCGAGCATCCCTACGAGTCGTGCTCGTCGTCGAGGTCGACAGTGGTCACGGCGAGAATTGCGTACTGCCGCTGCCTACGCCGTTCTCGACAGGGGGGCGTGCCGGCCTGCGTGGCCGCGAGGAAACCCAAGGCTCTGGTCAGCTCGTCCGTCGAACTGGGAATGGAGGTGTCGGCTCTCGTCGCGACGGTTCCCATCGCCCCCATTCGAACGTTGTGCGGCTGTTTCGACGGTGTGTGAGCAGTGCGGCAGGCCTCGCGCTACGAGGCAGGTGCAGCGGGCGGCGGGCTGGAGCGGGTCGCGAAGGGACTGGATTCGCTCCCGAGCGGAACCGGCCGCCACAGCTGGTCGGGATCGGGGCCGGGGAACCAGTGGTGGTCCCAGTTCAGGTCGGTGCCGTTGTCGAGAATCGTGAACATCCAGGCGTGCAGGGACGCCATAGCCGCGAAGACCCGCTCAGGCGCATCCGTGGCCGACAGTGGCGCGGCGAGGTGGGCGGGCACCGGCGCGGACGCGTCCACGTTCCAGCCCGACTCGGGATCGGGTTCGTCGTCGTCGTCGAGCGCGAAGTCCTCACCGATGTTCTCGAGGAGGTCCACCCGTCGGTGCTCGGAATCATGACTCAGGCGGAAGGTGCTGTAGACCTCGCCGTCGCTGCCAAGGCGGTGGATCGTGGCACGGGCACCGCCGTCGCCACCGATGACGAGATCGACGAAGCCGTGGCTGGGTTCCCCGTACTCGATGCCGAGCCAGCCGCTCCGCCGGGTCGTGGTGCCGGTCAACGTTCCTCCTCGTTGGTGTGGTCCAGCGCCGGGCCGAGTCGGGTCGCAACTACCTCCGGCGGACGACCGACAGCTCGTCCCGAGCCCTCGTCGCGGCCACGTAGACGAGCGATCGGGCACGCAGCTCGGCGTCCTGCCGTCCCGAAGCGTCCGTCCTGGCGAGGCGGGCGGCCTCGGAGTCGGATCGGTGAGTGACGTCGGCGAGGACGACCTTGGTGAACTCCATGCCCTTGGCGCGGTGCATGGTCATGACGAGTGGTTTGCCGGGGCTCGGCTGTTCGCGATCGACGGCTCGGACCGCGACGCCGCGTTCGGCGAGTCCCGTGACGACCCGTTCCCGCTGGAAGCGGTCCTGGACGAGTACCGCGATCGTCTCAGGGGTGGTCTTCTCGTCGAGCCAGCTGCGGATCCGGGCGGCGATGGTGTCCAGCTCGCCGGTCAGCGAGTCGACCTGCTCGACCGACGGGGTCGGGCCGGAGCGGGCCGAGCGGTAGCCCGTCGCCTCCGGCTGCTCCTCCAGGTCGGTGTACTCGGCACCGTCGAGGATCGTCATCGCGTAGTGGAGGTTCTGCGCCGTCGTCCGGTAGTTCAACGTCAGCCGGCGTGAGCGGCCGACGATGCGGATGCCGTACCGGCCCAGGACGGTCCGGGGGCCGTAGATGCGTTGGTGTGAGTCCTCCGCGACGAAGAGGTCGTCTCCACCGTCGGCCGCGAGGGCCCGCAGTAGCTGCCAGTGGGTCGGGGAGAGGTCCTGCCCCTCGTCGACGAGGACGTGGTCGGCGAGCGGCGTCGTCGCCTGAAGCCGGGCGGCGGCGACGGCGGCCGCTTCGGCGAAGTCGAGGGTGCCGTCGATGCGGTTCTGCGCCCTGTACGCGGAGATGAGCGACCACACGGCGGCGCGTTTCGATCGGTCGAGCGCCACTCCACGGCCGGGACGCCTGACGCGGAGGTAGTCGGACTCGCTCCGCACGATGTTCGGCAGGACGATCAACGAGTACTCGCCGGACAGGAACGTCTCGTTGGCGATCTCCGGAGACAGGTCGGTGTTGGACGTGTCGAGCACCGCGCGCCAACGGGTGCCGGGGACACGGCCGTTCGGGTTCGAGCGCTCCTCGCCGAGCACCGCGGTCACCGCGCTCGCGATCTCACCGCCCGCCCCACGGATGACGGCGGCGGCGAGCGCGTCGACACCGGCGATGAAGACACCGGGTTCCCCGAGCTGGGCAGCCTGGGGGACGCGCGGATCGAGCTGCGCGAGGCTCTCCCGGAGCGAGTCGGCGAGGTTCGTAGTGAACGTGGTGAGGACGATGCGTGCCTGTGGGTTGCTCCGCGCGAGCCGGCGGGCCCGGTGCACGAGCACGACGGTCTTGCCGGTCCCGGCGCCGCCGGAGAGCCGGAACGGTCCGGTGTACGAGCGGTCGACGTAGCGTCGCTGCTCGGGGTGCAGGAACACCCGCCAGGCGCCGAAGTCGCCGTTCTCGATGACCCGGCGCAGCTCGTCCTGGTCGTCGATGAAGGCGAACTGGGCGGCGGCCGCCGGTCGCCGGAGGGACTCGAGCAGCTGGTCGTCCTCGGTGCCGACGGAGGGCGGAGGGATGTCCGGCAGCTGCAACCGGTCGAGGATGTCGTCGACCGGGTCCGTGCTGGTGAGGTCGACGAGGAGGAGACCCAGCCAGCCCTCGTGCTGCTGCGCGAGAGCGAGGACCGCGTCCTCGTCGGGTGCGGCGAGGGCCGCCTCGGCGACGTCTTCGGGGATGCCGAGCCGATCGACGAGTTCATCGCGGGTGCGGCCGCGCCTCAGCAGCAGCGGCTTCTGCGCCGGCTTCTCGACGACCTGCGCAGGAAGGACCGGCTCGGGCGCGACCGGCGGGGCCCCGAGGGGAACGGCCTCGTCGATCTGCGGAAGACCGTTGATCGGATTGACCTTCAGCCGCACGCGGCCGGCCACCTCGATCGCGTCGTCGTGCGGCCACACGCCGTGGACGACGTAGTGGCGCTCGCCCCCGCCCTCGATACGGAACATCACGGCGCGCCAGAACTGGTCGACCCGGCCGGTGCGCACCCGCGAGTCCGCGGCGTTCTGGATGGGTTCGACGTGCAGGCCCGGGGTCGTGTCGTCCGCCGACAGCTTCTGCAGAAAGGCCATCGCTTTGGACCGCACCGAGCCGTCCAGCTTGACCGGCCACTTCGTCATGACGATCGTGGGCACTACGCCTCCCCGTCCCGGCCGGCACCGGCCATGCTCAGCCGCTCGACGATCGTCGCCGCATCCGGAGGCACCACGACCCAGCCTGCGGCCTCCAGATCGGCCCGGTCCTCCGCGGGCATGGCCTCGGTTCCGACGGCGATGAGGAGCATCGGCCACGCCACATCGATCATGATTCCGTCCGGCCCCTCGACGCCGATCGCCGGCGAAGCGGGAGCACCGGCATCGGCCAGGGCCAGGACGAGATCGCGTTCGAAGCCGGGCGTCGCCGTCTCGTAGACGAGCGCCCACTCCTCGTCGAGGGTCGTGGGCATGTCGGGAGCCCCGGGTGCGGTCGCAGGAACAGAGGCGGCGATCGCACCAAGCGTCGTCGTGGTGACGACGGTGGGCCAGTCCCGCAGGGCGAGGGCGTTGGACAGCCGCAGCCACTGACGCCAGGAGTTCGCGTGGGCGGAGTCGAGCACCGAGTCGCGGTCATCGAGGACGAGTGCCGCGGTGACGAGCGGGCCGTCCTGCTCCACGGCGACCGCGCACGATCCGGACCGCCACACCATCGCCTTGCGCGATCCGGATGACGTCCCTGCCGTACCGAGCAGGACCGTCCGGGCCGCCTCGGAGAGCTCGGCGCCGTCCGGGAGGAGGACCTCGGTGGACTGGGCGAGCAGGAACAGGGGGACGGCGCGCGCCACCGACCGGACGTGGGCCGGTTCGGGGGACATGATCCAGGCGAGGAGCCAGTCGACAGGTCCCGATCGCAGCGCGTGGTACGCGGCGGGCGAGGCCATGAACTGCGGGTTCCCGATGAGCTGGCCCGCGGTCTGGTCCGAGTACCAGGCTGGCGTGCTGTCCCCGCCCGTCTCCGCGTCCTGCACGTCCCTCGCGGTGACGCCCACGACGATCCGCCCCGTGTCCCGCAGGATCTGGCGCTTGGCCGCGTCGTCGGCGAGCCGGTTGTGGCGCGGAGTGGCGTGGAACGCCAGCCCGTCGGTGAAGATCGCGACGGCCGGGACGGAGGTGTCGTTCGTCTCCAGCACGAAGTCCGGCTTGGAGTTCTCGATGTTGACCTGGGGCGTCATCGTCCAGTGCCGGGCGTGCCCCGGGATCGTGAACCGGACGGCGTTGCCCAGCGCGCCGGGCACCTCCTGCGTCGCGGCGCCGAGCTTCTGCAGCCGCTCGACGAAGACCTTGCGGAACCGCTGTTCGAGATGCGATTCGGGGTCCTCGACCGGCGGGACCTCGGTGACGGACCACGGGGGTGCGTCATCGACGCTCGTGGCGTCCGGCGCCAGCGTGAGGAGCTTGCGCAGGTGCCGCTCGGCCGACGCCCGCGAGGCGCGCCGGACCTGACCGGGTGCGACGAAGGGCAGGAGGCAACGGTGACACGCCAGCCGGGCCTCGGTCCGGCACTCGCAGGTCCGCACGCGGTCCCACGCCGTGGCCAGCAGGCTGCGCAGGACTTCGGGCTCGGCGAGTTCGACGAGGTAGCCGGTGCCGCCGGGGACGGCGTCGTGCAGCAGGATGGCCTCGTGGTTGTCCGAGCCGTCGCTCGGCGTCGGGTCGACGACGTGCTCGACGCGGATGTGATCGGGATGCCCCCCGAGCTGCTCGCGCAGGCCCAGGAGCAATGCGGCCGCCAGACTCGGGGCGGCAAAGTCGTCACCGATCGTGACCGCGCTGGGCAGCCGGAGCAGCAGGCCCTGCGTGCGCAGCGTCCGGGACAGGGCGACCGTGGCGGTGTGCTCGGTGGCTGACGTGCGGAAGCGGCACCACGGCCGGTGCTCGTGCGCCCGGTTCTGACCGGTTTCCGTGTCGAGCTTCCCGCAGCCCTCGCAGACCCGGAACAGCGCGCCGGAGATCTCCTCGCCGGCCACGATGCGGGTGGCACCGTGCCCGGCTGATCCGAGGTTGACCCACCTGATCGTGACCGATCGCAGGTAGGTGCAGCCGAAGCCGACGCCTTCGGCGAACCAGCGGCGCTCGATCAGCGAGGGATCGATGTCGGCGGCGGTGACGACCTGGAAGAACCGGTTGTCCCGCTGGTCCCGCCGGTCGGTGATGGCCGCCTCGTCGCGCCGGATCTCCGCCGTGACGTGGGCCAGCTCGACGACGTCGAGCCGCTGCCCGGTGTCGCCGACCCCGTTGCTGCCGCAGCGGGGGCAGGTGGGAACCGACTTTGGCGTGCCGTCCGCCTCGACGTCGACGGCGAAGCCGCAGGAGGGGCAGAAGACCCACGGGCGGATGGCGACGCCGTCGACGCCCAGGTCGATGGCGTCGATCTCGATCTCCAGCCCCCGCGCGTAGAAGCGGGCGCCGGGCGCGAACTCCCGAATGGCCTGAGCCGAGCCGCGCCGGATGCGCGCGTGCTCGGTCTGGAACTGCTTGGTATCCGGGTTGATCCAGCTCAAGCCGACGTCGAGAGTGACGTCGTCGTCGAGCAGGGTGTAGTTGGGCAGGAGCCCGTACTCCTCGAGGACCTCGATCCAGTACTCGCCCTGCAGGTGGGCCAGCTGGCCCGCGGTGAGCTTGCGGGCGGTCTCCGCGGAGCGCCGTGCCCGGCGGTCGTCGTCGGTGGCGGCGGACGACTCCGCCTGGCTGATCAGCGCGGGCAGCGCGTCGTCGATCGCCTGCTCGCGGTGCTGCAGCGCCTGCACGGTCGTCTGCCAGCGGCCGCTCGCGCTGTGGAGCTGAGCTGCGAACTCGCTGGTACCCGGCCCGCCGGGAGCCGCGAGCCACGTGCGGAGGGAGCCCACGACGGCGTCGGGCAGCGAGTCGAAGGCGGCGACGAACCTGGCGAGGTGCTCGTCGGCATGCGTCTCGGCATGGGCGATCAGGTCGCCGAGGAACGACCCTGGGTCGCTGTCGCCGATGGCGCCGCGAGCTCTCCGCGGGTGCGGACGGTTGTCGTCGCGGGCGAACTCGTCGGCCAGGTGCGCCGTGTACTGGCGGCGCAGGATCTCCTCCGCCCGCAGGTAGGTCGCCGGGGGCCGCACCTCCCCGTTGATCACCGATAGGGGATCGCCGAGCTTGGGCAGCTGCTCCCCGCGACCGGTGATGAAGGCGAGGTTGAGCGCGTTGCCCGTGAGCCGGCCCGCGCGTCCCACCCGTTGCAGATAGGAGGCGACGGTGCGCGGCAGCGACGCCAGGACCACCGCGGAGAGGTCGCCGATGTCGATCCCCATCTCCAGCGTCGGGGTGGCCACCAGAACGTTGGGAGCCGCCGGGCTGGTGTCCGCGCCCTTGAAGCCGTTCTCGTAGGAGAGCCGGACCTCGTCCTCCAGGAGGCTGGTGTGCTCCCGGGCGACGACGCGGCGCATGTCCGGCGAGGCGTAGAGGCTCTGGTAGAAGTTGTCGGCCAGTGGGCTCGGTTCGAGCCGGCCCGGGCAGGTCACGAGCATGCACGGCGCACCGTCGAGCTGCTCCACGGTGGTCGTCGATCCGGTGACCGGTGCCCGGCACGTACCGCAGACCAGCAGGTTCCGGCCGGAGCGGAGGTCCTCCGGCGACGTGGGGCTGACGACGACGCCGCCGGCCGGGATGGCGAAGACCGCGGCCCCGGACTTGCTGGTGATCGAGGTGAGCACACCCTCGCGCGCCAGGTGCTCCAGCAGGAGCCGGGCCAGGCGGCCGCCGTCGGCGGGGCTGACGTCGAGGGCCCGGGAGGTCCACAGGGCGTACCAGGACTTGGGCGGGGTGACCGGTTCCAACCCTTCGCCCGCCGGGTCCCCGCTCCCGCCGATCCGCGGGTAGCCGGGGGCCGGGCGTCCCCGCGGGAACGCGGGCATGCCCTCGTCGCGGGGGCGGCCGCCGGAGACCCACCAGCGGTTGCCGTCCTCGTGGCGGTAGCGCTCGAACCAGGGGTGCTCGATCGCTCCCATCGACCGCATCCGGTCGAGAACGCCGCGGACCCAGCGGACGAGGGTGGCGTCGTCGCGTTCGCCGTCGTCGGTGTCGGAAATGGTCTGCATGGCGACGCCGGCCAGCACGGTCCGCGCCGCGGCCACGAGCCGGGGCGGCAGCCCGGCCTCGACCTCGACGGCCGCGGAACCGGTCAGCTCCAGGGTGCGGCCGGTGCGGGCGTTGAGCCCGAACTCCAGCATCGCGTCGAGGGCGAGCCGCTTCTGCACGCGGGTGCGAACGGTGCTCGGCACCCGGCGGAACGTCGGGTTCGTCCAGAACGAGGTGAACGACTCGCGGTCGGCGCAGTCTGGGGCGAGGAGGCGGTAGCGGGCGGACGTGTCGTCGCCGGCGCTCCGGATGACCTCGTTGACCAGGTCGTCCAGCGTGAGGGCGCCCTCGGCCACCGCCTCCCGGAGCACGGCGCGCAGGGTGAGGGTGTGCGATCGGGCTTGCACGAAGCCGGCGCGATGGGCGGCGTCCTGCACCGAGTCGGTGAAGACGAGGGCCTTCTTCTCGGCGGCCGCGACGCGCGCCGAGCCGAACAGTGTCGACAACGACACCGAGAGCAGCGTCGCGATCGCGCTGCCCAGGAACCGGATCCCGTCCTCCTGGCCGCAGGCCGGGCAGGTGTCCTTGCGGGAGTCCTCGTCCGCCTCCTTCCCGGCGTGCGTGAGCACCGGCAGCACCCATCCGTCGCGCAGGTCGGGATCGTCCTCGGCTGGTGCGGTGGTGACGAGCTCACGGCTGCGCACCGACAGCCACGCCAGGCCGGCCGGCGGCGTGGTCCCCGTGAACACCGCCTCGGCCTCCGCCGCCGCCGACATCAGCGGGCGGAAGCGACCCTCGCGGTTGGCGTGGTCGCGGCGGATGGACTCGTCGTCGGTGGCGAGGCTGCCACCGACCGGGGCCAGGCCGACACCCCAGCCGGACCTCCCGCAGCGGCGGCAGTACAACGCGGGAAAGGACGGGCGGACGTCCTCGGCGTCGAGCACCGCGGTCGGTGGGCCGTCGTCGCCCCACCGGAAGACGGCGGTCGGTCCCGCCGCACGGTCGATGCGGGTCAGCTCCCGGACCCAGAGATGGGCCTCGACGGAGAGCGCGGCGCGACCGACCGTCGCGCGGACGTGCCCGAGGGCGGCGACGACTCGGGAGAGCAGCCGCTCCCACGCCGGATCGCGGCCGGTCGCGGCGAGGCTCGGGGTCGCGGACGGTCCGAGGACGCGCACTACGAGGTCGGCCAGGCTGATCGCGTCGGCGGACTCGCGCGCCATCGCCGAGATGAGCGGGTGGGCCTTGCTCAGGGCGAGGAGCAGGTCCGCGTCCACCAGCTCCTCGCGGCCGTGGAGCAGGGCGAATACCTTCCGGGCCAGCTCGGAGCCGTCAGGGTCGTCGCCGAGCTCGTCGAGGGCGGCGTTGACGGCGGCGACGTCGATGGCGGCGATCTCCACCGGGGTGAGCCTCGCTGCCGCGACCACCTCGTCTGATCCCTCGATCCAATCGTCCTGCGACAGCCGCGACTCCGTGACCACGGCGTCGCGCCCGAACGGCTCACCGAACACGGTCAAAGCGAAGTCGAGCATGACAGCGGGATCGCCCTTGTCGCCCAACGTCGCGGACGTGGCGACCGGGGTGATTCTGCCGAGCGGACGCGCGCGGTCGGAGTCCGTGAGTTGCGGGTCCGTGTCGGACCAGTAGCTCTTGAGCGTCATCCCGAGCCGCCGCAGCAGCATCGCGACGTCGGTGCCCTGCGCGCCGTCGTAGGTGTGGAACTCGTCGAGCACGAGGTACCGCAGGCTCGTCGCGGACTTCCGCCAGATGTCCCGATCGGCGTGCCGCAGGAGGAGCTGGTCGAGCATCTTGTAGTTGGTCAGCAAGATGTCCGGCGGGGAGTCCTGGATGATCCCGCGATCGGTGATCAGGCCGTCCTCGGTGACCATCGTCCGCGACGGGCCCGCCTGCCCCGTGTAGAGCGCCGCGGTGACCTGGCGCAGCGCCGCGTGGGTCGTGATGAGGCCCGTGAGCCGGGACGCCTGGTCGTTGGCCAGGGCGTTCATTGGATAGAGGATGAGCGCCTTCACCCCCGTCACGCCCTCGCGCCGGGCCCGCAGGACGTGGTCGAGGAGCGGGTGGAGGAACGCCTCGGTCTTGCCGGACCCGGTCCCTGTGGTGACCAGCGTAGGCAGGGGGCGCGGGTTGGTCAGCGAGGAGAGCCGGGCGAACGCCGCCGCCTGGTGCCCGTACGGCGGATGCCCCTCGTACCACTCCAGGTGCTCGCGCCAGCCCTCGTCGGCCGGGCGGAACGGCAGGCGCAGCCGCACGTACGGGCCCTTGAACATGCCGGACTCGGGATCGCCGAGGAACCGGTCGAGCGCGTCACGGGCGCCGGGGTCGGTGAGCCCGAAGGTGGTCGTGAGGTAGTCGACCAGGCTGTGCCGGATGTTCCCGGCCTGGATCGTGGGCAGCAGTTCACTCACGAGCGCTCCGCGAGGACCCGCTCGAAGTGGGCGTACGCCTGCCGCATGTCGGTCTCCCGGTCCAGGGTGACGAACGGGAGTTCGTAGACGTAGGTGTTCCCAGCCTGGTTGGTGGCCGTGCGTTCGTCGAGGGTGATCCGCTGACCCTTCCTGCGCCACACGCTTAGGACAGCGTTCGGGACAAGCCGGCCGTTCGCGTCGTAGAAGTTCACGTTGCGGTCGTAGCCGTAGAGCACCGCGAACTGGGTGCGGTAGATGGTGCACAGCTCGTCGGCGGTGAGGCCGAGCATCAGGGCGACCAGGGCGTCGATCTCGACGAGGGCCTGGCGGCGGTCGGCGGCGATGCGCAGCGGGGTGTCGGGGGTCCAGGTGGGAATGACGGCGCCGAGGTCGGGGCGGCGGTGGTGGGGGAGACCGCAGGTCCAGGTGTCGCGGGCGAAGTCGGGGGACCAGCACTCCGACCAGAGGTCGGCATAGGCGGCGGTGATCGCGTTCAGGCGCAGGGTGCGGAGAATCAGCTCAGGGCGTAGGGGGCCGTCGGCGTAGGGGAGCCGGTTGATCGTGCTACCGCTGATGGTCGACTTGGGTGCCACACGAACTGCGAAATCGCTGACAAGCGAGCTGAGGCTGCCACCGATAGCGACCAGATCACTTAGCTCGCCGCCCGGCACTCCTGCGGAGGCGACACCGTGCACGTGGGCAGGACCGGGAGGGATGAGTGCCGGCATCAGAGTCCGCTCGCCGGTGTTGGCCGCCATAGCACGCCAAGCGATGCGGTAGTGGTCACGGGCGGGTTCGGGACCGTCGTCGTCGCCCCACTCGGTGTAGTCGCGGTCGTACCGGTCGCGGTTGCCGACGGGCTTGAAGGCGGTGACCGGCTTGTCGTACGGCGACAGCGCTTCCAGATCCCCCATCGACCAGTCGGTGTTGTGCAAGAGAGTCTTGTTCGGCGTCTTGTAGTAGGGGGTGGCTACGAACAGGTGTGAGCCCTGCAGGATCACGTCGTCCCAGGCGTCGGGTACGCCCCAATCAACCTCGAAGTAGCCCTTGTCCTGGCCGCCGGTCTCGTGCCACCCGGAGGAGAAGCTCAGCCCGCGGCCGGCGATCCGAGGAGCATCGCTCATCTTCTTCAAGGCCGACGCCGCAGCTCGATTGATGGCGTAAACCATGCGCGTCCGTGGTACGGGCACCGCCGAACTCTCCAGCACGTCGTGCCACGATTTCAGGATCTCGTCATCCACCCGCGTGATTCGGCCCTGGTGCGGGCGCTGGTCCCAGTCGCCGTGATCGTCCTTGAGGCCAGGTTCCGGGCCGGAATCGTCATGCATCAGTGATCGGAGCACTGTGTCGGGGTGGTAAAGGGAAACGGCGTTCCGGAACGAAGCCGCGACACGCTCGGAGCCGTAGACGTTGACGCTGTAGTGCTTCTGGTGCTGGATCTCGAACAGCTTCAGTTCGTTGATGAACTCCCAATGACGCCGCAGCCGCCGGTAGGTCATACCGCGAAGTAGGCCGGCCCTCTCGTCCGTGAAGTGCGTGTCGAGGTGGATGAGCCCGGTCGTGCCGCGTTCGGAAGCGGCTCGCCAGGTGTGCTCCATGAAACAGCGGTAGAGATCGGGCTGGAAGCCTTGCAGATACGGGAACTGCGCCTTCGACCCCACGAACTCCGCAGTGCACGCGACGTCGGTGCTGCCGTCGACCACCAGGTTGGTCATCTCGGCCTGCGCCAGGGTCTCCTCGCGCTTCTGTGCGATCAACGTCTGGCTCGGCTTCACCGCGAGCTTCCACCATGGGTCGCCCTCGGCCAAGAGCGCGTCGACATCCGAGATCGGCCGCACCCACGGCGGGTTCCCCACCTGCACGTCGAACCCGCCGCGGGCGAAGACCGTCGCGAAGTCGAGGTTCCAGTGGAAGAACCCCTGCTGCCGAGCAATGCGCTCGCACACCACCAGCCACGGGTGCTCGGCGAGCACCGCGTCGATCGACCGGGCCCCGGCGAAGTCCAGCTCCAGTGCTTCGGCGCGGCCCAGCTCGTCCCAGCTGGTGGCCTCGGCCAGCGAGATCTGCCCCGGCCCGGGATCGCGCCTCGACTTCTTCCTGACCCCGAGCTCGGGGTTGCGTCCGAGCAGCGCCTGCAGCCCGGCGATCCACTGGTCCACCGTCGGCGGCTCGACGCGGTGCCCGTCGACAGTCGTCGCGGTGTCGGTGAGCGGCCAGAACCACAGGGCGGTCCAGGCGTCCATGGCCCGGCGCAGCCGCCGGTAGGCGCCGGCCTCGTCGGCGAGGGACTCCTCGATCTGCTCCCGCTGGACCGCGCCGCCGGCGGGCAGGGCGCCGGCGCCCCACACCGGGATGGAGCGGCGGATCTCCTGCTCGGCGAGGTGCAGGCGGCGGTAGCTGATCTGCCACAGCGCCTCGACCCGGTTCGCCAGCTCGGCCAGGGCGGCGACCTGCGTCTTCGAGAGCTTGGTCTTCGTGGCGCCGCGCCAGCTCTTGAGCTTCTTCACCGCGTCCGGCACCAGGGCGGCGGCCTCCTTGGCGTCGGCGGCGGCGCCCCAACCGTCGGCCGGGAGCAGGAAGTGGTGGATGCCGTCGCCGAGGTCGGAGCCCACCCGGTCGGCCGCGATGTCGCCGGGCAGCGCGATCAGCGGCAGGTCGACCGGCACGGCACCGAGCCAGCTCTTGTCGGCGACCTGGCTGCGCCGGTAGACCGCGCGCCGCGCCCCGATCAGCGAGTTCCCACGCTTGAGGTGCAGGCCGAACCACGGCGCGGACAGCCCGGAGACCATCGTGTCGAGCCACAGCGAGATCTCGGCCAGCTCGACCGCGGTGGCGTTGAGGTCGACCCCGTACACGTTGTGCAGCGCCAGGTAGGCCTTGGCCTCCTGCAGCCGGCGCGGGTAGTCGTCCGGGTCGATCCGCTCGCCGAGCTCGTCCTGGCGGCGCTTGAGGTACTGGTCGGCGAGCTGGCGGACGGCTTCGAGGGCGAACGCGCCGGATCCCAGTGCCGGCTCGCAGACCGTCAGCTGCAGGATCTCCTCGGCGGTGGTGCGCCGGCCGTCCTGGTCGAGCAGCTCCTCCAGCGCCTGGCCGACCGTGAAACGGGTGAGCACCTCGGGGGTGTAGTACGACGCCGACTGCTGGCGCTCCCGGCCCGCGAGCCGGAATACGAAGGACCCGGCCCGGTGCACCACGGGCTTCTTCTCGCCGGTCCGCGGGTCCTCGGCCTTCACGAAGTCGCTCGCGGAGATGCCCTCGGACCTGCTGACGGGGACGACCCACGAACCCTTGCTGCTGTCGCCACCCTTCGCGACTTCGTACAGGTCAGACTCGGCGAAGAAGCCGGTGTAGGACATCAGGCCCTCGTACACCGCGCCGAGCTGGTTGATACCGAGCTCGGCGTAGGAGATGAAGCCGCGGTCCTTCCCCGTCCGCTCCTTGCTCAGCAGCAGATGGGCGAGCACCTTCTGCAGCGCCGCGTTGCCCAGCCCGACTGCGTCGATGAACCGCGTGGCCCTCGGGTGGAACAGGTCGGCGCGCAGCGCGTTGAAGCTCAACCCCTCCGAGGAGGTGGCCGACCCGTCGTCCTCGTCGTCGCTCACCTCGACCACTCCCTCCGGCGTGTGGCCCGTGTCGACCAGCCGGAAGAGCACGGACAGCGAGTCGTAGAGGTGGGTGCCGGCCATCGAGCGCGGGGTGGCGAGTTCGACCTGCACGAGTTCGCGGAGCC
>DATCMN010000327.1:0-8522 GCA_036563405.1 Naasia sp.
CACGTCGTTGGCGATCGTCCCCGCAACCGTCGCCGCCTGCCGCGTCGTGTTCGCATCGGTGGTCGCCCGGGCGACGTTCACGAACATCGTTCCGACGAGGGCGAGCAGGACCGCGCTCAGCATCATCGACACGATCAGCTCGACCATGGAGATGCCAATGTCCTCGGCGCGGAGCCGGCGGATCACGCGGTTCACGAGAGGCCTCGCGGGTCGACCAGGACGACGGGACCGGTGACTGCGGGACCGGCGGCGTTCGTCGGCACGGCGAGCCGCTCCGGCGGGACCGCGCCCCAGACGCCGTTCTTGTACTCCTCGATCTTCCAGGCCCCGAACGGAAGCGCGAGCGCCGCCGGTCCGGCAGTCGGCACGGCGGTCCAGGTGAGCGTGCTCGCCACCGAGCAACCGGGGTTGCCGGTCACCGGGTCGGCGACGCTCGCGGTCTCGACCTTGGCGCGCAGCTGAGTGGCTCCGTCCATCGTCGCGACGACAGTGCCCAGCCGGACGTCGACGGCGGCCGACTGCCCGGGGAGGGCGGCGGAGGCGGCGGACGGCGTCCCCGCGGCGAGGTTCTGTCCGCCCGAGGTCCACGCGGGCCAGGCCCCGGGGTCGACGGCGACGCAGCCGGCCGACGACTCGGACGGGGCGACGTAGGTGCCCGCGATCACCGTGTAGCCGGACGGGAACGGGTGGCGTTTGACCACGGCCGGCGATCCGGGCACGGTGTCGAAGCCGGAGCTCGAGAACCAGCTCGTGCTGAGGCCCGAGGTCGGCAGCAGCCGTGCCGGGTCGGCGCCCGACGCGTAGGTCACGGAGAAGGATGCGGCCACGTCGTACTGGAACGCGGCGGAGCCGGCACCGCCAGCCGCGACGGAGACCGTCCGGGACGGAGCGGTCTGCTGAGTCTCGTCGATGCCGTTCGGACGGTTGACGGCGACCTTGTAGGTGCCCGGGACGACTTTGAAGGCGAAGCTGCAGCCGTCGGAGTCGGTCGCCGCCGGCTGAGCCGGGAGCGCTGTCGCCCCGCCGGACTGGGCGGTGATGACGACGGAGACGCCTGAGGCGCCGGTGCCGTCGGCAGCGGCGACGGAGACGAGGATGGAGCCGTAGGCGGGGTCGTTGAGCCGAGTCTTCGGCGCGATGATCGTGTCGGCGCTGGCCGTGGCGCTGCCGATCGATCCCGGCCAGCTGACCTGCACGTTGACCCGCTTGTACTTCAGGGTCCCGGTG
Organism: Naasia sp.; assembly: GCA_036563405.1. Taxonomy (GTDB): domain Bacteria; phylum Actinomycetota; class Actinomycetes; order Actinomycetales; family Microbacteriaceae; genus Naasia. Next base: position 1,228 of record DATCMN010000327.1, read on the forward strand.
CCGACCCCGCAGTCGTTGGAGGTGTCGGATCCCGACACCCAGCCGACGTCGCGCCGGATGGTGAACTGCGTGCCGGCGAGGGTCCGGGTGGCGGTCGCGTCGGCCACGTCGAACGGGTCGGCGAGCGCGCGGACCGCGTCGATCTCCGAGGCGGCCAGGTTCGTGGCGGTCTCGCGGGCGCGGGTGTCGGCGCTCATGCGGATCGTGGTGAGGGTCGAGTAGCCGACCCCGAGGGCGATGAGGGCGAACACCATCATCGCGACGATGACCTCCACCAGAGTGAAGCCGTCGTCGCCCTGCGTCGAGTCGTCGGAGAGGACGGAGCGGAAGTCGACCACGTTCACCCCCTTGGCTGTGGTCTGTCGAGCTGGATCAGGAAGCGGAAGAGGGGCGCCGCGGGAGTCCGCGACGCCCCTCTACCGGTGCAGCTGAACTGCGGATCAGGTGCAGGAGCCCTTGGTGGCGCCGAGCGTCTGGTTGATGTAGAACTTCGTCCCCGAGTTGCTCTCGGCGTCGATGCAGAACGCGGTCGAGGTCGGGGTGCCCTTGAAGGCGATCGACTTCGTCTCGCTGCTCTTGGCGTAGCCGAAGGTGCCCAGGGCGGTCTCCGTCAGCGCGGGCGCGGTGGCCGAGCTGCCGTTCTCCGTGTAGTAGGCGACGACCGCGGTCTTGGCGTTCGTCAGGTCGGACTTGGCGGCCGAGTCCTTCGCGTTGTTCTGGACCCCGATGTACACCGGGATGGCGATCGCGGCGAGGATGCCGATGATGATGACGACCACCAGGAGCTCGATGAGGGTGAAGCCCTCATCGCGGCTCTTGAGGCGGTCGCGGAAACGCGCGAGCGCGTCGGCGATGCGGATCATATGTCTACCCCTTTGTGTCGAAGCGACACTCCCCCGAGTGTCAGAGAGCTCCGACAGCACCAAAGGTATGGTCCGCGCGGCCGGGATCTAAGTCCGCGAACGGGGGGTTTTTGGCCTGGTCACGCGCCCAATCCGGGGGACGTCACGCCCCCCGGACGGGTCACTGGACCATCGAGGCGATGCTGAAGATCGGCATGTAGAGGGCGACGATCATGCCGCCGACGACCACGCCGAGGAACGCGATGAGGAGTGGCTCGATGAGCGAGGTGAGGGCGGCCGTGGTGGCCTCGATCTCCGCGTCGTAGAACTCGCTGACCTTGAGCAGCATGACCTCGAGCGAGCCCGAGTCCTCGCCGACGGACACCATCTGGGCGACCATGGGCGGGAAGATGCTCTCCTGGCCCAGCTGCTCGGCGATGGGCCGGCCCTGGCGCACGGACTCGGCCATGTTGGTGGACGCGTTCTCGAGCACCCAGTTGCCGGATGTGGAGCCGACGACGGACAACGCGGTGAGGATGGGCACGCCGGCGCCGATCATGTCCGCGAAATTGCGCGTGAAGCGGGCGACGGCGATCTTCGCCGCGAGCGCGCCGAACACCGGCATCTTGAGGCGCAGCGGGTCGACGACCTTCCGGACGCTCTCCTTGTCCTTGTTCGCGCGCCACCAGACGGATCCCGTGACGAGGCCGACGACCGCGACGGGCACGATCCAGACCATGTTCTGCGACAGTGTGACCAGGAACTGGGTGGGCAGCGGCAGCTCGCCGCCGAGGCCCTCGAACATCTCCTGGAACACCGGGACGATGAACAGGAGCATGGCCACGACCGCGAGCAGCGCCATGAACAGCACCATCACGGGGTAGGTCATCGCCGACTTGATCTGCGAGCGGAGCTTGGCCTCCTTCTCGAAGTTCGTCGCCACCGTGGCGAGCGCACTGTCGAGGAAGCCGCCGGTCTCGCCCGCCTTGATCATGTTGATCATCAGCGGCGGGAACACCTTGGAGTGCTTGCCGAGCGAGGCGGAGAGCGAGTTGCCCGTCTCCACGTCCTGGGTGACCTCGCCGACGATCTTCGCGAGCTTCTTGTTGTCGGTCTGGTCGGCGAGGATCGCGAGGGTCCGCAGCAGCGACAGCCCGGCGGCGAGCATCGTCGCCATCTGACGGCTGAACACCGCGAGCTCCTTGAGTCCGACGCCCTTCGACAGGCCGGGGATCTCGATCTCGCGCTGCAGTCCGGTGCCGGCAGCGTGCTCCTCGATCGCGAGGGGCGCGAGGCCCATCGTGCGGAGCTTGCCCAGCGCGGCGGCCTCGGTGGTGGCGTCGAGCTTGCCCTTGACGAGCTTGCCGGAGCCGTTGCGGCTGCGGTAGACGAACGTGCGGACGGCGATGGACATCAGGCGCTTCCCTCGCTGCCGGCCCAGGCGGGCATGGGCGCCGGAGTTTCCGCCGCCGGGTAGGCGAGGTCGAGGTCGCCCAGCCCGGCGCCGGCGCGGCCGAGCAGGCGGGACAGCGCCTCCAGGTCGTGCGCCTTCTCGGCGGCCGCCTGGCGCGTGATGGTGCCCTCGGTGACCAGCTCGGCGAGGTGCTGGTCCATGGTGTGCATGCCGAGGTCGCGGCCGGCCTGCATCGCGGACGCGATCTGGAAGGTCTTGCCCTCCCGGATCAGGTTGGCTACGGCCGGCGTGGTGACGAGCACCTCGGTGGCGACGGCACGGCCGGAGCCGCTCGCGCGGCGCACCAGGGTCTGCGACACCACGCCCTGCAGCGTGCCCGCGAGCTGCGCGCGCACCTGGCCCTGCTGCGCGGGCGGGACGACGTCGATGATGCGGTCGATCGTCTGCGCCGCATCCTGCGTGTGCAGGGTCGCGAAGACGAGGTGGCCGGTCTCGGCCGCGGTGAGGGCGACGCTGATCGTCTCCAGATCGCGCATCTCGCCGATCAGGATGATGTCCGGGTCCTGCCGCAGCACGTGCTTGAGGGCGGCGGCGAAGCTGTGCGTGTCGCTGCCCACCTCGCGCTGGTTGACCAGCGAGCGCTTGTTGGTGTGCAGGAACTCGATGGGGTCCTCGACCGTCATGATGTGGTCGCTGCGCGTGCGGTTGGCGAGGTCGATCAGCGAGGCGAGAGTCGTCGACTTGCCGGAGCCCGTCGGGCCGGTGACGAGCACCAGGCCGCGCGGCAGAGCGGCGAACCGGGCGATGGAGTCGGGGACGCCCAGGTCCTCGAGGGACTTGATCTTGGTGGGGATGAGGCGGAAGGCCGCGCCCATCGCGTCGCGCTGCTGGTAGACGTTGACGCGGAACCGGTACTCCGACGACAGCGAGTACGCGAAGTCGAGCTCGAGCTCCTTCGCGAAGCGGAGCCGCTGCGTCTCGTTCATGATGGAGCGGAGCACGGCGTTCACGTCGACGCCGCTCCAGACGGGCGCCTCCGCGATGGAGACGAGGGAGCCGTCGACCCGAACCTTCGGTGCGGCACCGGCACCGACATGCAGGTCGGACGCCTTGCGCTCGACGACCTCGGTGAGCGCCGCGCGGAGCGCCTCCTCGGGCGATGCGCCCACCTCGAAGGGGTTGCGGGACCGCGCGAAGGCGACGAAGTCGTCGGGCGCGGTCGGCTCCTCCTCGACCGGCTCGGGAGCGGGAGCCGGCACGGCGGCGGCCGCGGCGAGCGCGCGCGCCTCCACCGCTTCGGAGGCAGCCGTCGCGGCGGCGATGGTCTCGTCGTCGACGATCGCGGCGCGGCGGCCGCGCGGCCGGGTCTCCCCGAGGCCGAGGGGCGAGCCGACGAAGTCGGCGCCGCGCGGCGTCTCCTCGACGCCGATGTCCCACACCGTGTGCGAGCGGCGATCCTGCTGTGTCTCGTCCATGTCCCCCTCGATTCCCCCGAATCGCTCTCCGTTCGTCAGGCGACGACGCGGAGCACCTCGTCCACGCTGGTCACGCCGGCGCGCACCTTGGCCCAGCCGTCGAGGCGGAGCGTGATCATCCCCTCCGACTCGGCGGTCCGGCGGATCTCCGCGCTCGATGCGCGGCTGACCGCGAGGCGCTCGACCTGCTCGGAGACCTCCATCACCTCGTGCAGCGCGATGCGCCCTCGGTAGCCGGTGCCGGAGCACGCGGCGCAGCCGACGGCGCGGAAGAAGGGCTGCGTGGCGTCGAGCACGCGCTCCGGGAAGCCGAGGGCCAGCAGCTCGCCCGGGTCGGTCTCGTGCGGCGCCTTGCACTTGTCGCAGAGCCGGCGGGCGAGCCGCTGGGCGACGACGCAGTCCAGGGCGCTGCCGACGAGGAATGGCTCGATGTCCATCTCGATGAGACGCGTGACCGCGCTCGGCGCATCGTTGGTGTGCAGGGTCGACAGCACGAGGTGACCCGTGAGGGACGCCTCGATCGCGATCTGCGCGGTCTCCTTGTCCCGGATCTCACCGAGCAGGACCACATCGGGGTCGCTGCGGAGGATCGAGCGGAGCGCACTCGCGAAGGTGAGGCCGGCCTTCGGGTTCACCTGCACCTGGTTGATGCCCTCCATGCGGTACTCCACCGGGTCCTCGACCGTGATCACGTTGATCTCGGGCCGGGCGACGGCGTGCAGGGTCGTGTAGAGGGTGGTCGACTTCCCGGAGCCGGTCGGCCCGGTGACGAGGATCATCCCGTACGGCTTGGTGTACGAGCGCTGGTACGTCTCGAAGTTGCGGTCGAGCAGATGCAGGTCCGTCATGGCCCGCTTCGTGTTCGAGTTGTCGAGGATGCGCATGACGACCTTCTCGCCCCACACCGTGGGGAGGGTCGCGACGCGGAGGTCGATCTGCCGGCCGCCGTGCGACACGGACATGCGGCCGTCCTGCGGGCGCCGGCGCTCGGCGATGTTGATCTCCGACATGATCTTGAGGCGCGAGATGACGCCGGCCTGAATGTTGCGGGGCGCGCGCTGCACCTCGTGCAGGACGCCGTCGATCCGGTAGCGGACGCGGAGCTCCTCCTCACCCGGCTCGATGTGGATGTCGGACGCGTTGTCCTTGATGGCCTGGCTGACGAGCAGGTTGACGAACCGCACGATGGGCGCGTCGTCCTCGCTGGACTCCACGATCGCCGTGGCGTCGGAGTTCTCGCTGTCCCGCTCGAAGGAGGTGGTGAGGTCGTTGAGCTCGCCGTCGACCCGGTAGAACCTGTCGATGGCGGCGAGGAGATCGGTGTGCTCCGCGACCGATGGCCGGATCGGCATGGCCGCCGCGGCGCGGACGTCGTCGAGGGCGAGCACGTCGTTGGGGTCGCTCATCGCGAGGACGAGGCGACCGGAATCGACGCCGAGCGGCAGCACGGCGTGCCGGCGACAGAGCATCGAGGGCACGAGGGCGACAGCGGCCGGGTCGGGCTGGCGCTCGGCGAGCTCGACGAAGGCGAGGCCCAGCTGGGCCGCCCGCGCCTGCGCGACCTGTACCGGTGTCACGGTGCCGTCGGCCAGATAACCGCGCACACGGGACTCGTCGTCGCCGTCCTGCCCGATGCGGTCGATCGCATCGACGGGCAGGTGACCGCGCACGACGAGCACTTCGGTGAGCGATGTCACGAGTACCTCTTCGAATCGGCGTCCCCCGGGAGAGCGCATGCTCCCCTCGCCGTTCACGGTACTGATCCGGCCCTGATCAGGGCGATCCCCCTTAGATGTGCCACCCGAGCGGGGGGAGGCCCTCTTCTCAGCAGGCATCGATGTCCCCCATCAGGTCCTCCGCGAAGGAGCGGATGCGCGGCTCGATGTACGCGCGCTGGGCGAAGACGATGTCGGAGTGGCGCTGGAGGACCCGGGCATAGGCGAGGCCGGTGGCGTATCCGGTCGCGCTGTGCTCCCACAGGGTGCGGGCGATCGCGCCGACGAGGGAGTGCATCGCGTCGTGCGGCATCTCGTCGAGCTGCAGCTCCTCCGAGGCGCGGAGGCACGCGACGCAGACATCGCGCGTGCTGCCCGGGGCGGGCACGTGCCAGCCGGCGAGGTCGGCGATCCAGGTGGCGGTGATCCTGTCGATGTCCCGCTCGAGGGGGAGGACGGGCGGTCGCATCAGCTCATCCCTCCTGCGAGGCCCTGCGTATCCCATTCGGCGACGGTGGCCGCGAGCAGGCGGGCGAGGACGTCGGGCGAGGAGGCGAGGCGCATGGCCGCGGCGGGCGAGATGACGCCGGTGTCCGCCAGCTCGGCGAGGCGCTGGTCCATGGTCTGCATGCCGGCGTCCGAGCCCGCCGCCATGGCGGTGGGGATCTGGTGGGTCCTGCCCGTGCGGATGAGGTTCGCGATCGCGGGGGTGACGAGGAGGACCTCGGCCGCCGCGACCCTGCCGGCTCCGATGGCGCGCGGGAGAAGGGTCTGCGCCACGACGCCCTTGAGGGTCATCGCGAGCTGGGCACGCACCTGCTCCTGCTGGTCGCCGGGGAAGACGTCCAGGATGCGGTCGATCGTCTGCGCTGCGTCGGGCGTGTGCAGGGTGGCGAGGACCAGGTGGCCGGTCTCCGCCGCGTTCAGCGCTACGGCGATGGTCTCCCTGTCGCGCAGCTCGCCGAGGAGCAGCACGTCCGGGTCCTGGCGGAGCGCCTGACGGAGCGCCGAGGCGAAGTCCTTCGTGTCGCGGTCGACCTCGCGCTGCGTGACGACGCTGCGCCTGCCGGTGTGCACGTACTCGATCGGGTCCTCGATCGTGACGATGTGCGCGTCACGGGTGCTGTTGATCCTGTCGACCATCGCGGCGAGGGTGGCGGACTTGCCGGAGCCGGTCGGACCGGAGACGAGGACGAGGCCGCGCGGCAGGTCGGCGAGGCGGGCGACCGCGTCGGGCATGCCGAGCTGGCGGAGGGAGCGGACGGTGTCCGGGACCACCCGGATGGCGGCGCCCACCTCCCCGCGCTGGCGGAAGACGTTGACGCGGAGGCGGCCGCCGGGAGTCTCGGCGGAGAAGTCGAGCTCGAGCTCGTGCTCGAACCGCTCCCAGACGCCGGCCGGCACGAGGGACCGCAGCTCGTCCTCGAGCAGGTCGGCGCTCCAGGGCGCGCCGGCCAGCTCGACGAGTCGACCGTCGACACGGGCGCGTCCGGGAGTGCCGGCGGCGAGGTGCAGGTCGGAGCCGCCGAGGCCGCGCACAGCGAGGACGGCGTTCAGCAGCGAGGGACGCTGGGAGGTCGACACGGCGCTCGGGGAAGCGTCGAGGACCCCGGGAATCGGGTTCGGGATCACGGCTCTAGTTCGGGTAGCAGAGCCGACGCGATGGGTGGTCGCGCCGCGGGCCGATCGGGTGGGGCGGCCTGGTAGGAACGCTAGGCCCGGGACGAGCGGGCGCGACAGGTCCGCAAAAGGGGGGCTCCCCATAGGGGGGTGGTCGCTTCCGGGCGGCGGTTCCCCCGAACGCCGCCCGGGAAGCGCTTTCCCCCGCCACTGAAACTACGCACGCGCG
>DATCMN010000335.1:0-5767 GCA_036563405.1 Naasia sp.
CGCTCCGAGCGCGCGCTGCACATCCTGCGTGCGGACGGCTTCGAGGTGCGCCATCTCGACGGCGGCATCGACGCGTGGAGCCGCACCGTCGACCCGGCACTCCCCCGGTACTGACGTGGGCCGGCGCACCGTCGACCAGCACGCGGCCCTCGTGCGGGGTCTGCTGCGGGCGGAACTGCTGGACGCGAGCGAGCGCGTGCCCCTCGCCGACGCCGCCGGCAGGGTCGCCGCGGAGGATCTCCGATCCGGAGTCGATCTGCCGCTCTTCCGCAATTCGCAGATGGACGGCTACGCGGTGCAGACCGCCGACGTGACGACGGTCCCGGTGGTCCTGTCCGTGGCCGGGGTCGTGGCCGCCGGCGACGCCGCGCCCGCACCGCTCGAGCCGGGCACCGCGGTGAAGGTGATGACCGGCGCGACCGTTCCCGAAGGAGCGGACGCGGTGATCCCGGTGGAGGACACCGAGCCGGTCGAGGACGCTGTGCGGATCGACCGCGCGCGCGAGCACGGGGAGTTCATCCGCGAGCGCGGCAGCGACCTGCGCGCCGGCGGCGTCCTCGTGCGCGCCGGGACGCCTCTGCGGTCGCGGCACCTCGCGGCCCTCGCCGCCGCCGGGGTCGCCGACGTGCTCGTGCGCCGCCGGCTGCGGGTGGCCGTGATCACCACGGGGGCCGAGCTCGTGGAGCCGGGGACGACGCCGGCGGCCGGGCAGGTGTTCGACGCGAACCGACCCGCGCTCGCCGCCGCGGTGGAGGAGGAAGGCGGGATCCTCGCTTTCTCGGACAGGGTCGACGACGATCCGGGCGACTTCGCCGCAGCGCTCACGCGGGCGATCGCCGTCGCCGACCTCGTGGTCACCTCCGGGGGCATCTCGCACGGCGATTTCGAGGTGGTGCGCCAGGTCCTCGGCCCCCTGGGCGCCGACGTGGTCGAGATCGCCATGCAGCCCGGTGGACCGCAGTCCACCGCGGTCGTCGAGGGCGTCCCCGTGGTGTCCCTGCCGGGCAACCCGGTCAGCACCCAGGTGTCCTTCGCCGTCTTCGTGCGGCCGCTGCTGCGCGAGGCGGCGGGACTCCCCGGCGTCGAGCCGTTCCCGGCCACCGTCGAGCAGCCTTTCGCGTCGGTCGCGGGCAAGCGGCAGTACCGGCGAGGTCGCCTCGGCGAGAATGGGCGGGTGCAGCTCGTCGCCGGTCCCGGCTCCCACCTCGTCGCCGCCATGGCCTCCTCCGACGTCCTGATCGTCGTGCCGGAGGCCGCGACCAGTGTCGCCGCCGGCGACCAGGTTGAGGTGCTGCCGCTGTGAGCGGGCTGACGCACACCGACTCCGACGGCCGCGCGCGGATGGTCGATGTCGGCGGCAAAGCGGAGACGCGGCGGATCGCCACCGCGGGCGGCCGCCTGGAGACGACGGCCGAGGTTGTCGCGCTCGTCCGGGCCGACGGGCTGCCGAAGGCGGACGTGCTGCCCACCGCGCGGATCGCGGGGATCGCGGGCGCCAAGCGGACCAGCGAGCTGATCCCACTCTGCCACCCCCTCCCCCTCGACTCGCTGACCGTCGACTTCGATCTCGGGGAAACGAGCATCGGCATCCGCGCGACCGCGGCGACCACCGGCAGGACGGGCGTCGAGATGGAGGCGCTCACCGCCGTGGCGCTCGCCGGGCTGACGCTGCACGACATGGTGAAAGCGGTCGACCCGGGGGCGACGCTGACCGACGTGCAGCTGCTGGAGAAGTCCGGCGGGAAGCGCGGCCTCTGGCGCCGCGAGGATGCCGCGGACGACGGAGGCGCGGCTGCGGCTCCGGCGGGAGAGCCGACGGAGGCGCCCCGACTGGCCGGCATCCGCCGCGGCACCGCTGTCGTCGTCGTCGCCTCCACGCGGGCCGCCTCCGGCGTCCGGGAGGACACCACCGGCCCCCAGCTCGCCGATGCGCTCACCGAGTTAGGCCTCGCCGTCGACCCCGTGCGGGTGGTCGCCGATTCGGACATCGGGGAGGCCATTGAGGAGGCGCTCGCCGGCCGTCCCGCGGTCCTCGTCACGACGGGCGGCACCGGGGTGAGTCCCACCGACGCGACGGCGGACGCGACCCGCGCCCTCCTCGATCTCGAGCTGCCCGGCGTCGCCGAGGCGATCCGCGCCCGCGGGATGCTCAGCACCCCGACGGCCGCCCTCAGCCGTGGAACCGCCGGCCTCGCAGGGGGGACGATCGTCGTGAACCTTGCCGGATCGCCGGGAGCGGTGCGCGACGGCACCGCGGTGCTCGCCGACCTCCTCCCCCATCTCCTCGACCAGGTCGCCGGCGGCGACCACCGCGCATGAGCGTCCTCCTCGCGCGGGTGTCCGCCGACCCCATCGACGTGGGCGCGGTGGAGGCGGCGGTGCTCACCGAGGCGGACGGCGCGCTCGTCACATTCCGCGGGGTCGTCCGCGATGCCGACGGCGGTCGCAGCGTCTCCGCGCTGGACTACTCCGCACACCCGGAGGCGGAGCGCTTCCTGCGCGAGAGCTGCGAGCGGATCTCCGCGGAGACCGGCCTCGTGGTCGCCGCCGTGCACCGGATCGGCCCGCTCGCGATCGGCGATGTGGCGCTCGCCGCGGCCGTCGCGTCCCCCCATCGCGCGGAGGCGTTCGCGGCGTGCGCGCGCCTCGTCGACGACATCAAGTCGACGGTCCCCATCTGGAAGCGCCAGCACTACCCGGAGGGCATCTCCGACTGGGTCGGCCTCTAGCGCCCCTCACGTCGCGCGGTGCGAGCACCCGTCGCGCGGTGCGAGCGGCCTCCCGCGGTCGGTATACAGACCGCGCGTGGCGGTACGCACCGCGCGACCGGTGCACGTACCGCGCGAGACGGAGCGGTCGCGGAGCTACCCGCCGGCGAAGGGCGGGAGGACGTCGACCGCCGCGCCGAGCGGACGGTCGCGGTCGCGGGTGACGATGCCGTCCACCAGGAACGAGCCGTTCCGGAGCACCCTGTCCATAGCGTCGCCGTAGCGGGCACGCAGGTCGTCCTGCAGCGCACCCACTGTGCCGTCGGCCACGGGAAGGCGCTCCTCCTCGCGTCCCGCCGCCTCGGCGGCCGCCGCGAAGTAGCGGATGACGACCTCAGCCACCGATCGCTCCCATCGAGCGGACGGGGCGGACGAAGGAGAGGTCGTCGATCCCGTGGCCGGCCTTCTTCTGCCACATCGCGCCGCGCCAGGCCACCGCGATGCTCGCATCGTCGGCTCCGCCGCGCAGCATGCCCCGGAGGTCGGTCTCATCGTCGCCGAACAGGCAGGAGCGGACCGTGCCCTCCGCCGTGAGGCGGGTGCGGTCGCAGTCGCCGCAGAACGAGCGGGTGACGGAGGCGATGACGCCGACTGTGTGCGGGCCGCCGTCCACCTGCCATTCCTCTGCGGGTGCAGACGGGTCCTCCCGGCCGGCGGGCGTGAGGACGAACCGAGCGCTCAGCACGTCGAGCAGCTCGCGCGCATCCACCATGGAGGTCCGCTGCCACTTCTCGTCGGCGTCGAGCGGCATCTGCTCGATGAAGCGCAGCCGCACGCCCGCCTGCATCGACCAGGACAGCAGGTCGGCTGCATCCGGCAGGGTCTGCCGCATGAGCACGGCGTTCACCTTGACGGGCGCGAGCCCGGCGGCGATCGCCCCGCGGATCCCCGCCAGGACGGCGGGAAGCCGGTCGCGCCGAGTGAGCGCGGCGAAGTGCTCACGGTCGATGGTGTCGAGCGATACGTTCACGCGGTCGAGCCCGGCCGCGACGAGCGCCTCCGCCCGGCGGTCGAGCGTGATGCCGTTGGTGGTCAGCGAGATGCTCACCTCGGGCGCGATCTCCTTCGACAGCCGGACGATGTCCACCAGGTCGGGCCGCACGAGGGGCTCCCCGCCGGTGAAGCGGATCTCCCGCACGCCCAGCTCGTGGGCGGCGATGCCGACGAGCCGCGCGATCTCCTCGGCGGTGAGGACCGCGCTCTTGGGGATCTTCGGCAACCCCTCCGCCGGCATGCAGTAGGTGCAGCGCAGCGAGCACTTCTCGGTGATGGAGATGCGGAGGTCCCGTGCGACCCTGCCGAACCTGTCCAGGAGCTCCGGCACGTCGGGGCGATCCGACACGTCCCCGACAGCGCGCGCACGCGGGATGCCGAGCGCGACGGAGGTCATGTCACAAGCCTACGCGCGCGTCGCATCGGGGCTGCTCCGACCGGTAGCGTGAAGCGCGATCAGGAAGGGGAACCGATGGGCATCTTCTCCCCCGGCTTCACCGGGCGTCGGCGCGGCGGCGACGTCGAGCTCCCGCCCGGGCAGTACCTCGAGACCGGCTTCCCAGTGCTGAGCGCAGGGCCCACCCAGTACGTCGACAAGCGGAACTGGAAGCTGAGCCTCACCACCGAATCCGGCGACACGCGCAGCTGGGACTGGCAGGGGATGCTCGACCTCGGCCCGGAGGAGATCCGCACCGACCTGCATTGCGTCACCGCGTGGTCGAAGCTCGGCACCACCTGGCGCGGCGTGCCGTTCGAGCGCTTCCTCGAGGGCGTCGACACGTCCGCCGACTACTTCATGGCCGGCTGCTACGGCGGCTATACGACGAACCTCCCCCTGCAGGAGATCCTCGGCCGCTCCTGGATCGCGTTCGAGTTCGAGGGCAAGGACCTCGAGCCGAACCACGGCGGTCCCGCCCGCCTGCTGGTGCCCCACCTCTACCTGTGGAAGAGCGCCAAGTGGGTGAACAGCATCACCCTGATGCAGCAGGACGCCCCCGGCTTCTGGGAGCAGAACGGCTACAACATGCACGGCGACCCATGGCGCGAGGAGCGCTACTGGTGACGTCGACCCCTCCGCCGCCGCGCCCGTCGACCTGGGTGCCGGCGACAGTGGTGGACGCCTGGATGGAGGCGCCCGGCTCGAGGACCCTGCTGCTGGAGGTCCCGGACATGGCCCCGACGCTCGCCGGACAGCACCTCGACATCCGGCTGACCGCTCCGGACGGCTACACGGCTCAGCGCTCCTATTCGCTCTCCTCCCCCGCGGGCGCGGACCGCGTGCAGGTGACGGTGGACCGGATGCCGGACGGCGAGGTGTCGCCGTATCTGGTCGACGGCCTCGAGGTCGGCGACCAGGTCGAGGTGAAGGGCCCGATCGGCCGCTGGTTCCTCTGGCAGCCCGAGCAGACCGAGCCGGTCCAGCTGATCGCCGGCGGCTCCGGGGTCGTGCCGCTCATGTCGATGGTGCGCACCCGGGCGGCAGCCGGCTCGTCCGCGCCGTTGCGGATGCTGTACTCGGTGCGGACGCCGGGAGGGCGCTTCTACACCGAGGAGCTCGCCGGCCTGACCGCCGCGGACCCGGCCTTCGACCTGCAGTACGTGTACACGCGCAAGGTGCCGGAGGGCTGGCCGCATCAGGCGGGCCGGCTCACCGGGGCACTGCTCATGGAGTTCGCGATCCCCGCCGCGGACCGCCCCACCGTCTACGTGTGCGGCCCGACGGCGTTCGTCGAGACCGTGGCGGACGCGCTCGTCCAGCAGGGGCACGAGCCCGCCCGCATCCGCACGGAGCGCTTCGGCCCCTCCGGCTGACCACCTGAGTGCGTTCCGAGCCGGAACGCACTCGATTAGGACTGGGAGCTCGGCTCCTTCACCTTCGACAGCGGGTCCGCGAGATCCTCTAGCGACTTCCGCTCCGCCGCCACCCCGAAAAGGGCGGCTATCACGCCGCCGGCGATCATGATGGCGGCGCCCAGGTAGTAGCCGATGGTGAGCGGGCCCCGGTC
>DATCMN010000233.1:0-2273 GCA_036563405.1 Naasia sp.
TGCCCGCGTCGACCAGCGCGAGCACGCGGTCGACCAGGTCCGGGTCGCCGGCCCGCAGCCGCACCGCGTCCGGGTAGCGCCCGAACCAGGACCGCTGCCTGCGTACGTAGCGCCAGGTGAGACGGATGGTCTCCTCGATCCCCTCCTCCTCCGTCATCGTCCCGTCGAGCACGGCCAGCGCCTGCGCGTAGCCGATGGCCCGGGCCGCGGTGGTTCCCTCCCGCAGTCCGGGGAGGAGCCCGCGGACCTCGTCGACGAGGCCGGACCGCCACATCTCCCGGGCGCGTTCGGCGAGGCGCTGCTTGAGCAGATCGCGCTCGTCCTGCGCCACGTCGACGTAGACGAGCCGGGTCGGCACCCAGTAGGGCGACTTCTCGGGGAGGCTCGCGCCGTAGGGGGCGCCGGTCAGCTCGATCACCTCGAGGGCGCGCATCACGCGCCGGCCGTTTCCGGGATCGATGGCGGCTGCTGCGGCGGGATCCGCAGCGCGCAGCCGCTGCCAGAGCAGCGCAGGACCGGCAGCTGCCAGCTCCGCTTCCAGCCGCGCCCGTACCGCGGGGTCGGTGCCGGGGAACCGGAAGTCGTGGATCACCGCCGACACGTAGAGGCCCGATCCGCCGACGAGGAGCGGCACGGCGCCCTGCTCACGGATCGATGCGATGACCTCGCGCGCCCGCGGCTGGAAGTCGGCCACGGTGGAGGTCTCGGTGGGGTCGAGGACATCGAACAGGGAATGCGGGATCCCGCGACGCTCGCTCTCCGGCAGCTTGGCGGTTCCCACGTCCATGCCGCGGTAGAGCTGCATCGCGTCCGCGTTGACGATGTGCGCCGGCCGGCCACGGGCGAGAAGCGTTTCGGCGACCCCGAGGGACAGCGCCGTCTTGCCGGTACCGGTCGGGCCGACTATCGCGAGGAGGGGCGGCGGGGTCACCGACCGACGCGGAGGGTGGGCAGACCGAGCGACACCGTGCGCGGGCCGGCCGCCGGCTCCGCCCCGGGCACTGCCGGCACGGCGCAGGAGTCCGCCTCGGCCCGATCCCAGGCGTCACCGGCACGTGTGCGGGTCACGCGCAGGGGCGCGCCGTCGTTCGAGTCGGCGAGGAGGTGGAACGGTGCGGCTCGACTGACGCGCACGTGCACCAGGTCGCCCGGGCGCGGCAGCTCTGAGCCGGCGGGCACGTCGAAGTGAACGAGCCTACTGTCCCGGGCTCGCCCGCTCAGCCGGTGCGTGGCCCCGTCCTTGCGCCCATCGCCCGTCGACACGAGGACCTCGACCTCGCGGCCGACCTGCTTCTCGTTCTCCTCCCAGGAGATCCGCTCCTGCAGCGCGACGAGGCGCTCGTAGCGCTCCTGCACGACCTCCTTGGCGATCTGGTCGGGCAGCGTGGCCGCTGGCGTGCCCGGGCGGATGGAGTACTGGAATGTGAAGGCGGTGGCGAACCGGGACGCCTCGACGACGCGCAGGGTCTCCTGGAAGTCCTCCTCGGTCTCCCCCGGGAAGCCCACGATGATGTCGGTGCTGATCGCGGCGTCGGGGATGCGGATGCGCACCCGGTCGAGGATGCCGAGGAAGCGCTCGGACCGGTAGGAGCGGCGCATCGCCTTGAGCACCCGGTCCGAGCCGGACTGCAGCGGCATGTGCAGCTGGGGCATCACCGTCGGCGTCTCCGCCATCGCGTCGATGACGTCGTCGGTGAAGGCGGCGGGATGCGGGCTGGTGAACCGGATGCGCTGCAGGCCGTCGATCGCGCCGGCGGCCCGGAGCAGCTTGCCGAACGCCTGCCTGTCGCCGAACTCGACGCCGTAGGAGTTGACGTTCTGGCCGAGGAGGGTGACCTCGATCGCGCCGTCGTCGACGAGGGCCTGGATCTCGGCGAGCACGTCGCCGGGACGGCGGTCCTTCTCCTTGCCGCGCAGCGACGGGACGATGCAGAACGTGCACGTGTTGTTGCAGCCCACCGAGATGGACACCCAGCCGCTGTGGGTCGAGTCGCGCTTGGTGGGGAGGGTGGAGGGGAAGATCTCGAGGGACTCGAGGATCTCGACCTGCGCCTCGCCGTTGTGCCGCGCGCGCTCCAGCATCCTGGGCAAGGCGCCCATGTTGTGCGTGCCGAAGACGACGTCGACCCACGGCGCCTTCTCCAGGATGACGTTCTTGTCCTTCTGGGCGAGGCAGCCGCCGACCGCGATCTGCATCCCGGCGTGGCTCTTCTTAATGCTGGCGAGGTGGCCGAGGTTGCCGTAGAGCTTGTTGTCGGCGTTCTCACGCACCG
>DATCMN010000235.1:0-25232 GCA_036563405.1 Naasia sp.
AGGAGATGCCGACGGCAGCGACGTCCTCGTCCGCGCGGAGCGTCCCTTCCGCCCGTGCCGCGTCGATCGCGCGGCGACCGAGGGCGAAGAGCCGGCCGATGATTGCGGAAGGACCCTCATCGCGACGCGTGGGTTCAACCAGGAAGCCGGAGACCGTGCCGTCGGGAAGGACGACCCCGACGGCGAGCTTGGTGCCGCCGATGTCGAGGCCGAGCACCGGTCGTCCCGCTGCTGCCATGCAGTCCTCCCGGTGCTGCTAGAGGTCGGCGCCACCAGTCGTTGTGGCATCGATCCCACACAGCATAGGGTCCGACGGCGGCGAGAATCAACCGATCACGCGGCCGTGTCGGCCGGTGGAGCCGTCGACCCGCGCTGCCGGAGTGCGGCGGACAGCACCACCGTCCGGGTGCCCGCTCCCGGGTCGGCCAGGCGGTCGAGGAGCGACTGCACGGCCGCGCGCCCCATCGCCCCCGCGTCTTGAGCGACGGCGGTCACCCCGGGCGTGACCATGCTCATCCAGGGCACGTCGTCGAACGCGACGAGGCTGAGATCGTCCGGGATGCGCAGCCCGAGCTCGGCCGCCGCGCGCCACGTCCCCTCCGCGAGCACATTGTTCGCGGCGAATACGGCGGTCGGCCGGTCGGCACCGCGCAGGATCGCACGCGCGCCGTGCCGGGCGGCATCCACGTCCCAGCCCGTCGGCACCACCAGCTCCTCGTCGTGCGGGATGCCCGCAGCCTCGAGCGCGTCGGCGTAGCCTTCGCGGCGCTCCCGCCCGGTGGTCCAGTCGTCCTCGTCGATGAGGAGCGCGATGCGCCGGTGTCCGAGCTCGAGCAGGTGGCGGGTCGCGGCGCGGGCCGAGCCTCGGTTGTCGATGACGACGGCGTCGCAGTCCCCGTCGCTGAACCGGCGGTCGACCTCGACGACGGGAATGCGCTGGCGCAGCAGGAAGCGCGTGGTCTCCGCCGTGACGGTCGTGGCGACGACGCCGGCCACCCGCATGGCGACGAAGGCCTCGACGGCCGCCATCTCGTCCTCGGGGATCCCCTGGTCGTCGATCAGCATCACGGTGTAGCCGAGGCGGGTCGCCTGGCGACTGGCGCCGGCGGCGAGGTTCGCGTAGAACTCGTTGCGGAGATCGGAGACGAGCACGCCGATCGACCGCGTGGACTGCTGCTTGAGGCTCCGAGCCATGGCGTCGACGACGTACCCGAGCTCGCTCGCCGCCTGCCGCACCCGCAGTCGGACCGGCTCGGCGACATAGCCGTTGCCCGTCAGCGCGCGCGAAGCAGTGGATCGGGAGACACCCGCGAGCTCCGCGACCTCCTTGATGGTGGCGCGCCGGGAGACTGTCACCGGATCAGGTGCTGCGGAGCGCATCTGTCCTCACTTCGACGTCGACGAGGGCCTCGGCATGCTGACCGAGGCGGAGTTCGCCAATTGTGACATCGATTGCGACCCGTGCGCGGCGGATCTCCCTCGTCCCGACGGCGATTCGCAGTGCGAGCTCCTTCTCCTCATGCCCGCGCAGGCGGAGGGCGCCCACCGGGGTCAGCAGCCGCCACCCCTCGGGGAGGACGGGCACGATCGTCGCGTCCGCCGCGTGCCGGTGCGGGTTCCGCACGGTGACGGCCAGCCGGAGTTCGCCACCCGCCGGCGCTGTGGCGCGGTACGGCACGATCCGGGCCAGCACACCGTCCGCACCGAGGTCCAGCTCGTCGAGCGGCAGCAGCGCCTCGTGGATCTCGACGAGGTCGTCGCCCGCGTAGCCCAGGTAGTCGAGGTACCCCGGCTCCACCCAGCGCGGCTGCCAGTGGCCCGTGGCGAACAGCCCGGGCCGCACCCTCTTGTACAGCTGCGCGCTCTTCCGGTAGTCGTCGATCCGGAACCTGTTGCGGTACTGGTAGTTGAGGATCTCGTGCCGCTCCCCCGGCACGCCGAGCGTCTCCTGCTGGTCGCCTGTGAACAGCACCTTCACGCCGTCGACGACGAGCTCGTACGCGGCCTGGAAGAGGGTGTGCCCTGGCAGCTCGTGAGGCGTGATCGTGTACTCGTTCCAGGTGAACGGGACACCGAGCGCGAGCACCCTGTCGGACCGGATCGGCTCGAACCACTGGCAGGGCAGGTCGTACTTCCACGGGTCGTCCAGGATCGGAGCCACGTTCTCGGGCGTCCAGATCGCGGTGCCCTCCACGTCGCGCAGCAGCGGCAGGCCTGCCACGTGGTCGTCGTGGTAGTGGGTGGCGAGCGCCACGGACACCTTCGTCACCCCGAACTGCTGCTTGAGCGCGGGCAGCGACGCGAGCCAGGGCCGCCGGGCCGCCCGCTCGGTGCCGGTCGGCAGCCCGGTGGTCATGTCGTAGCCGTAGTCGAGGAAGAGCGCCTCGCCGGAGCGGGACAGCAGCACGTAGGAGTAGGACAGCGCCGATGAGTTGAAGAGGAGGTGCTCGGTGATCCGCTGGAACGGGCGGCGCAGACGGTCCTCCAGATCCCACGGGTGCCACCGGCGGGAGTCCACCAGGTACTGCATGCGGTCCGCGAGCAGCTCGAGCGCCGATGCGGGGTCCTCCATCGCGTGCCCGTGCGACGGCAGCAGCAGCGACAGCCGCTCATCGAGCAGGAGATAGCAGCTGAGCACCGTCATGGCCGGGCCCTCGTGCGCGGAGTACGACCACTGACTCGCGGCCAGCGACCACACCTTGCCGGGCGCGTAGATGAGGTCGCCGGAGAACGCGATGCGGCCCCCGTCGCGCTCCAGCACATAGGTGACGCTGCCGATGGTGTGGCCGGGCGTCGGCAGCGCCGTGATCCTCACGCCGCCGTACGAGGCCGTGCGGTACTCGGGGACCGTCCCGGCGACCGGCACCGGCTCGAGCAGGGAGAAGCGGTCCTGGCGCAGGTTGTAGTCGTTGTCGAGCTGCCGCGTCCGCCACATCTCATCGACGCTGCGGAACAGCTCCACCTCGACGGGCGGCACCCAGATCCGGATGCCCGCCTCGACGGCGCGCGGCAGGCCCTGACCCTGGTCGCGGTGGTGGTGCGTCATCAGCACGTCGGTGATCCGGCAGATGCCGAGCTCCGGGAGCAGGTCGAGGACCTGGCCGGAGCCGAAGTCGATCGCCACCCCGGTGCGCTCGCCCCAGGCTCCCTCGCCTGCGATGACGTACACGTTGCAGGTGTCGCGGACGCGGTAGACGCCCGGCGCCACCTCCAGGGCCGCTCCTGCCCCGCTCATCGCCGCTCGGCTCCCCTGCGCGCCCGGTACTGCTCCCAGGTGTCGCGGATCACTGCCAGGTGCTCCGGCCCGATCGGCTCGCCCGACCTGTCGATCGCCTCCACGTAGTAGAGGGCCGGCACGCCGAGGCGGTGCTGCGCCTGCGCGTAGGCCAGCCACTCCGCGCGGTCCGGCATCGGCCACTGATCCGTGTCCACCGGATGCCCCGGGAGGCTCGCGGCGGCGATCCGGGCCCGCACGGCGAGCTGATCGGCGACGGGAGCTGGAGTCCCGCCGGCGTCGTAGCGGAGCACGTCGTTCAGCCGGACCATGTCGCCGACGCTGCCGAACGAGGGGTGCAGAGCGTGGGTGATGACGAGCGCGTCCGGCTTCGCCGCCTTCGCGGCGTCGTGCAGGGTGTCGAGCATCCGGTGCAGGGCGGCGATGCCCCACACCCCCTCCGTGGCGCGCAGCGACCTGCCGCTCGGCGCCCGCTGCGTGAAGTCGACCTTGAAGCCGTCGGCGTCGAGGCCGTCGGGGCTGAGCATCTCGGTCACGATGCGGCGGAGGTGCTCGAGGTAGGCGGGGTTGGCCGGGTCGGTCGCGAGAGGCCGGCCGGCAGCGTCGAGGACGCACTCGTCGGCGGGCAGCCCGGCCGGGTCCCAGGCCTTCCACCAGAGGAGCACGCGCTGCCCGGCGGCGTGCTTCTCCGCGATCCAGCCCTTGAGGTCCGGCCAGTGCTCGAGGTCGGGCGTACCGGTGCCGTACTCGGCCTGCCATCGGTCGTCGATCACGATCGTCCCCGGCGTCAGGTCGTTCGCGTCGAGGGTGGCGAGGAACTCGTCGTAGGCGCTCTGCCGGGCCAGCTGCGGCGCGAGCAGGACGACGAACGCCTCCTCGAGCGGCGTCTCCGGCGCGGTCGGCGCCGAAGGGTCCGCCGTCCCGTGCACCTCGTGTGCGGAGCGCGCGCACTGGGCGCCCCAGCCGCAGAACATCGGCTCCTCCCACCACTCCGGGCCCTGTGCGGGATCCTGGGAGGCGAAGCCGGCGGCGCGGAGGTCGTCGCGGTGGTCCTCGAGCACGCCGAGCGCGCTCCGAGCGGGGCGCAGGACGAGGGCCGGTGAGGTCCACTCCCCCGTCACCCGGGTGTGACCCTCGTAGGAGAAGCGCAGCCAGTAGCCGGCATCGAGGGGTTCGTAGCGCATCGTGGTGAAGGTGAGCAGCTCGACAGCGCTCCGCACGGACAGGCCGAGCCAGTCGCCGCCCGGGATGTCGGTCGCGCCTGTCGCATCGCGGCGGCCGAAGCCGAGGGCGAGCGGCGGCGGCGAGTAGATGCCGTTCAGCCGGCCGGGCTCCGCATCGCCGACGACCCCGAGCGCGGCGGCCGCCCGGGCGGGACGGACGAAGGCGACGGGCTCGGTCGGCACGGGCACGAAGACGCTGCGGAAGCCGATGGCGGAGCGGAACTCGCCGCAGGCTCCGCTCTGCAGGGTGGCCCGGCCGCCGAGCAGCAGCACGTCGTCGAGCAGGCCGTCGCCCGTCACGGACACCGTCACCTCGATGGTCTCGGGGGTGCAGCGGAGCCGGGTCTCGCGGCGCGTCCACGCGGTGCTCGACGCGCCGATGACGAGCGTGACCCCATCGTCGCCGCGAGCGGCGATCCGGACGCCCTCTAGGGCGAAGGTCTCATCCGCGGCGCCGATCCTGTCCACCGAGGCGAGCAGGTTGAGGTCCGTCCAGTTGTTGCCGTCGGCTCCGAGGAGAACGGCGTTCGGCGACCGGTTCATCAGCGCCGCATTCGCCGGGAACGACAGCGAGTACCAGCGACCGGAGACCGTCAGCCACCTGTCGCCCTCGACGACCGTCATGCCCTCCTCCGCGGGATGCAGAGGCGGCGACGGGTCGAAGCGGGACGGGAACGGAAGGGGGTCGGAAAGCGGCTCGAGGCCCGGAGCAGCGCTGATCGGGGGCATGCGAAAAAGCCTACTGGTATCGTTCCCATGTGGGTACTTCTCCCGCGGCGACGACGCCGATCTCCCCCTCGTCCGCGCTCGACCATCTGAGCCCCGTGCCGGCCTTCGCGACTGTGGACGGGCCTCCCGTCCTGCTCGCCGAGGGCGCAGTGCGGCGCGGCTCCGACCCGGACGGCGACGTCTGGCGGGAGCTCGCCGACCTCGATCCGGGCACGCTCCGGGAGGACGGGTACGCGCTGCGCATCCGCGAGGTCGACGGCCGGGGCGAAGCCGTCCTGGCCGCGACGGACGGGCTCGGGCTGTTCCGGGGCCGCACCACCCTCGAGGTGCTGCGCGGCACGGGCGCACCCCTCCCGCAGCTCTCGATACGGGACGAGCCGGCCCTCGCCTGGCGCGGCACCATCGAGGGGTTCTACGGCGCACCGTGGTCGCACGCCGACCGCCTCGCGCACCTCAGGTTCGCAGCCCGCAACAAGCTGAACAGCTACTCCTATGCCCCGAAGGACGACCCGTACCACCGGGAGCGCTGGCGCGATCCGTACCCGGCGGACCTGCTGGCGCAGCTGGGCGAACTGGTGGACGCCGCCCGGGAGCTGGCCGTGAAGTTCACGTACACGATCCACCCCGGCCTCTCTATGGTGTGCTCGTCTCCCGAGGACCGGGAACTGCTGTACCGGAAGGCCGAACAGCTGTGGAGCATCGGCGTCCGGTCGTTCGCGCTGCTCTTCGACGACATCCCGAAGACGTTGCAGCACGAGGCGGACATCGCCGCCTACGGCGCGGACGAGCGGGCAACCGGCGTCGCCCACGGCGACGTGTGCCGGGACTTCGCCGACCGCTTCCTCGCGCCACGCGGCGGAGACAGGCTGGTGATGGTCCCCACCGACTACGCCGGAACCCAGGAGTCGCCGTACCGGGCAGGCCTCGCCGATACGCTGCCTCAGGACGCCCTGGTCTGGTGGACGGGCCACGACATCGTGGTCGGTGAGGTGACGCGCGAGCACATCGACGCCGCCGCGCGCGCGTTCGACCGCGACCTGCTGCTGTGGGACAACTTCCCGGTCAACGACTTCGACGCGAAGCGACTGTTCCTCGGGCCCCTGGTCGGCCGGGCCACCGAGCTGACCGGCAGCCGCCTCGTGGGCATCAGCGCGAACCCGATGGTGCAGGCGTCGGCGTCGCAGTTCGCGCTCGTCACCGTCGCCGACTGGGCGTGGAACCCGTCCGCCTACGACCCGACCGGATCCGCCCGCCGCGCACTCCCCGCGGTGGCGGGCTCGCTCGCCGGTGCGCTCCGTCCCCTCGTCGAAGCGTGCAGCGTGTGGCCGCCCGACGCCGCACGAGCGCCGGAGCTGGCGTCCGCCCTCCCCCGCGCATTGGAGGGTGAGACGGAGGCGCTGGCTCAGCTGGACGCGGCGCTCACCGAACTGGCGGGACTGCCCGAGGCCGTCGCCGGCGAGGCGGGGCCGCTCGTGGAGGAGCTCCGCCCGTGGCTGACCGCTGCCGCCTCGGAAGCCGCGGTGGCCCGGGAGGCCGTGGCGCTGCTCGCCGAGCGCCGGCCGCTGGACGCCGACGCGCGCACCCGGCTGACCGCCCGCGCGGAGGTCACCCACGACGTCCTCGGCACGATGCTCGGCGACTTCACACGCAGCGCCCTGGACCGCCTCCCTCCCCGCTGACCTGGGCCCGGCCACTCGCCCTCAACAGGAGGACTCGCGCGTCACCAGGCGGAAGACCGGGGATCACGCCTGGTGGAGGGTGCGAGCTCCTGTTGAGCGCAGGTCACGGGTTAGGCGACTCCCGATGGCAAGCCTCGCCCTTGCTCTCAACAGGCCGCTTTCCCGTCAACAGGCTGAAAAGGACCAAGACAGCCTGTTGGAGGGAAACCAGCCTGTTGAGCGCAGGTAGAAGCAGGGGTGGGCAGGTCAGACCGCGAGCACCTGGCCTGCCGCGGCGAGCCGCTCGCGCACCTCGGGCACCGGCACGGCCTGCACGTCCACGTCACGATCGGCGGCGAGCGCAGCGGCGACCCCTGCGGCGTGGCCGAGCATCTGGTACTGCACCTCCATCCGGATGGAGGAGAACGCGACATGCGATGCGGACACGCAGACCGGCACGAGCAGGTTGCGGCAGTCCTCCGCCCTCGGGATCAGGGCGCCGTAGGGGATCCCGTAGCGCGGCACGGGCACCGAGAGGTAGCCCTCGGTCACGACCATGCCGAGCGGCGCCGGGTGCTCGTACACCCACCGCCAGGCGCGCTGCACCTCCCGGATGTCGAGGTGGTAGGAGCCGAGCGCCACGGTGTCGTCCGGCACGCGCCCCTCCACGAGGTCGTGCTCGGTCAGCATCCGCGCGCCGTGCATGCGCCGCGCTTCCCGCACGTACAGCTGGTGCGGGAAATGGCCGGTGTCCGCGAACTCGTCAGCCGGCAGCCCCCACCGCGAGAGCTCCGCGCGGACCGCTGCCGGCACGGCGGGGTCGCTCGAGAGGAACCAGAGGAAGCCGGCGGCGTGCTCGAGGTGGTGGCGGCGCAGCTCCTCCCTCCGCTCCGAGCCGGCGAGGGGGTACTCCCACGCCGCGCCGTCGAGGACGCTGAGCGAGAACGGGCCGAGCGAGTTGCCGTCGGCCTTGCCGCCCGGCAGGTTCTCCTCCAGCCCGATCATCCGGCCGGCGGGCGGCGTCGCCCCTTCCCGCTCCCAGTGGCGGAACAGGCGGCGTCCGAGCTCCCAGTACGCCTCGTCGTAGCCGTCGGGGCGTGAGAACGGGATGCGGTCGGCCGCGGTCGTCAGGCACATGCGGTAGCCGTACGACATGACGCCGCCGTCCCCCGCACCGACCGGCGCGAGCGGCTCCGGCCGGATCTGCGCGAGCAGCGGCCCGTCGGTGAGTCCCGACTCGTCGCCGGCGAACGGCGACACCCAGGGCGGGAACACGTGCATGCCGGGCACCAGCTCCTGGCGTCCGGCGAACCTCTCGCCGTGCAGGATGCGATCCTCTCGCCCGACGGAGGCCGGCACCCCGGCGAGCGCGAGGAGGTCGCCCTCGTAAGTGGCGTCCACGAATACCGCGGCCGGATAGCGCTCATCGCCCGCGGTGACCGCGGTGATCCGCCCGTCGTGCACCTCGGCGGCGGTCAGGCGCGCACCGAACTCCACCTGGACGTGCGCCTCCTCCAGCCAGCGCAGGAAGATCGCCTCGGCGACGTGCGGCTCCGGACCGGCGTAGAAGCCGGGGGCGACGCCGTAGTGCTCGGCGACGGCGTTCCGGAAGCGGGTCGCCATGCCGCCCAGCACCCGCGGGTCGCCGACGTCGGTGTAGCCCAGCCCACCGGAGGTCATCCCACCCACGTGGAGGCCGGGCTCCAGCAGCACGACCTGCGCGCCGGCCTCGGCGGCTGCGACAGCTGCGCACACCCCTGCCGACGTGGCGCCGTAGACGAGGACGCTCATGCCCGCGCCTTCCCGCCGTCCCCCGCGAACCGCGGGAGGTGGTCGGCGCCGCTCTCGAGAAGCAGCTCCTCGAGCCGCTTCGCGAGAGTCCACTGCCCGACCAGAGGATGGGCGAGCAGCGCCTTGCGGACGAGCGACCTGTCGCCGCTCACGGCGGCGGCGATCGCGAGCCGCTCGTAGGCGGTGACGTGCTGGAGAAGGCCGAGCAGCTCGGGCGCCAGCGGCGGCTGCGGCAGCGGGGTGGCGCCGTTCGAGTCGATCCGGCAGAGCACCTCGATCACGTCGTCGTCGGCGAGCCCTCCGATGGTGCCGCGGTTCCGCACGTTCACCACGTGGGTGTCGCCGGTGCCCTCGACGAGCGAGGCGAGCAGCGCCGTGGCCGCCTCGCTGTACCAGGCGCCGCCGCGCCGGTCGAGGGCGGCGGGCTTCTCGTCGACGCTCTCGTCGCGGTAGATCTCGAGCAGCTCCGCCTCCGTCTCGGCCACCACCTCCGCTCGGGGGCGTTCCGTCTTCATCCGGGCGACAGCCGCATCGTGCTCGTAGTAGTAGGAGAGGTAGTAGGAGGGCAGGGCCCCGAGTTCGCGGATCAGGTCCGGCGTCACGCCGGCGCGGCGGGCCAGTGTCTCCGGTTCGCGTTCGATCATCCCGGGCAGCACGTCGACCCCGTCCACCCGGATCGCGCGCACCCAGGTGAGGTGGTTGAGACCGACCTGGTCGACCTCCACCCGCCACGGGTCGACTTCGTGCTGCGCGGCGATCCAGCGCTGGACTCCGATGGCGACGTTGCAGAGACCGATCGCGGAATGACCGGCGTCGAGGAGCGCTCGCGTGTTGATGCCGACCGGATTGGTGAAGTCGATGAAGTGGTGTCCGGCCGCCGCGCGCCCGGCGGCCTCCTCGGCGATGTCGAGCACGACCGGGACGGTCCGAAGCGCTTTCGCGAGTCCGCCGGCACCCGTCGTCTCCTGGCCGATGCAGTCGCACTGCAGCGGGAACGTCTCGTCGCGGAGCCGGGCCGCCTGCCCGCCGACGCGCAGCTGCACGAGGACGGCATCCGCCCCATCGAGTGCGGCCGACCTGTCGTCGGTCAGCGTCACGGCGACGTCGGACCCCTGCCGGGCCAGCATCCGGCGGGCCATTCCGCCGACCACCTCGAGGCGCGGCAGGTCCGGGTCCATCAGCCACAGCTCGTCGACCGGCAGGCGCTCGCGCTGCCGGTCGAGGCCGGACACCAGCTCGGGTGTGTACGTGGACCCT
This sequence comes from Naasia sp., assembly GCA_036563405.1. Classification (GTDB taxonomy): domain Bacteria; phylum Actinomycetota; class Actinomycetes; order Actinomycetales; family Microbacteriaceae; genus Naasia. Next base: position 9,894 of record DATCMN010000235.1, read on the forward strand.
CCGCCGATCACGGCGATCTTCATGTCGTCTCCGTTCGGATGCCCGCCAGTCCGCGGACGGCGTCCGCCACCCGCTCGACGGGATCGGTGCCGAGCCGCCGCGGCGAGAAGCCGACGGCGCTGAGCTCGCCGAGAAGGCCGTCCCGGAAGGCGTCGTCGGCGAGCACGCCTCCGGCGAGCACCGCCGGTGTGCCGTCGGGGTGCCGGCCACCCCATGCCCACCGGGCGACCGCCAGCGCGAGCGCCACCACCTCCTGCCACGCGCGCCGGACTACCGCCGCCGCGGCCTCGTCCCCGTGCGCCGCAGCACGGGTGAGGAGCGGCGCGAGCGCAGTGATGGCTGCGGAGTCGACGACGCCGTCGCGGATGGCGCGCGCGAGCGACGCGGGATCGTGCTGCCCTGCAGCGGTGGGCACCGACTGCTCGAGCGACGAGCGCGGGCCGCGACCGTCGGACGACCGGTAGGCGATGCCCACAGCCTCCTGTCCGAGCGCCGTCCCGCCGCCCCACTCCCCCGACGGCCAGCCGATCGCGGGATGCGACGCGAGCCCGAGGGGGCCGCGGGCCACGGCGTTGAAGCCGGCGCCGTACACGATGGCGACGCCCTCGCCTGCGCCGAGCAGAGCGGCTGCGTCATTCTGCACGCGCACCACCGCCCGCGGCAGAACCGCCTGCAGGGCGCTCGCGTACTCGGGCACATCCTCGTCGAAGTCGAGGCCGGCCACGGCCGCGATGCAATGCGTGATCCGCGTGTCCTCGTCACCGCGCGCGAGCTCCTCGGCGATGAGGGCTGCGACCACGACTGCCAGCTGCTCCGCGCCCCCGCCGCTGCCCGGACCTCGACGGCGGGCGATCTCGCGCCCCTCGTCGTCGAGGAGGAGGACGTCGGTCTTCGAGTTGCCGCCGTCCACGGCGAGCAGGATGTCGGTTCCCATTTCGCTGCCCCCCGCTGCTTCGTCGCCCGGTATGTGAGAACGTACCCACACCAGTCTGACGCGTCAAACGCCCCGCCCCCGGTGGGGCACGCGGGTCGAACAGCCCTTCCCGGCGTGTCCGGCGCATCCGCCAGCATCCTCTCCCCCACGCTGGTGCGGGCGGACGGGAGAGCCGTGGGCCGACATGTCGGGGGTCAGCACGCGACGGACGAGGGGTCCGCCGCGCGCGACGTGCTGTTCGAGCTCGCCCACCACCGCCTCGTCGCCCTGCTGGGCGCCGGCTGGCGACTGAGCCCCGGCGAACCGTCCGGCGCTCCGCTGTACGACGACCTGGTCTCCCGGGCGATCGCCGCCTCGATCGCGCGCGCACTCCCGGACCTCCCCGCCGCTGCTGGGCCGATAGTCCTCGATTCCCCGCTGCCGGCGGTGCCGACCGGCGGCGAGCCCCGCTCGACAGGAGCAGCGACAGCGACAGCGCCAACGCCTCTTTCCGCGGCGACACCGGATCCGCCATCCGTGGCCGCCCGCCCGTGGCCGTCCTGGGCGAGCACCCCCTGGTCCCCGCCGCTGGACCGGAATAGCGTGGGACCAGGAGGTGAAGCATGAGCGATTCCCGCGATGCGGATCCCTTCGACCCCGTTCCCGTCGAGGACAAGGTCGAGGAGTACCAGAGGACTCCGCAGCCGGAGCCCGACGAGGAGCGGCAGGTGCACGAGGCGGACCCGGATCCGGAGGCCCCTCTCGACGCACGTGTCGTGGACGACGACGAGCGGGATCCCGAGGAGGACCCGGCCCGCGCGGAGCCGGAGGAGTTCCCGGAGGTCTGAGCGGGCGCATCCTGTCGATGATGCCGCTCGCCGGCCTCAGGATCGCCGGGTCGACGAACCCGGACGGGTGGTACTGCCGAGCGGGTGTGTCAACCCTCCCTGAAAGCTGACGGTGAGATTCCCGAGCGCACCGCGCTCCCGCGTAGCGTGGTCGGAGCCCCCTGAAGCATGTCGAAAGGAGCACCAATGGCTCAGATCATCGAGAGCATTGATGTGGATGTCCCCGTCAGCACCTCCTACAACCAGTGGACGCAGTTCGAGTCGTTCCCCAAGTTCCTCTCCTTCGTGAAGGAGATCCGCCAGATCGACGACACGCACAACCACTGGACGGTGAACATCGCCGGCGTGGAGCGCGAGTTCGACGCCGAGATCACCGAGCAGCACCCGGATGAGCGCGTCGCCTGGAACAGCATCACCGGCAAGGACGCGCACGCCGGCGTCGTCACCTTCCACCGGCTCAGCGACACGACGTCCCGCGTCACCGTGCAGATCGACTGGAAGCCCGAGAACATCGTGGAAGCCGCCGGCGCCGCGCTCGGCATCGACGATCACGCAGTGAAGAAGGACCTCAAGAACTTCAAGGAGTTCATCGAGTCCCGCGGCGTCGAAGAAGGCGCCTGGCGGGGCGACGTCGAAGCAGGCTGAGCCTCCCCGTCTTTCCCCGCGAAAGCCCGGTCGCATCTAGCGACCGGGCTTTCGCGCTGCCCGGCACCACTGTCAGACGCTGGCAGACTGAGCGTCCGCCCGGGTGCACAACGGAGGGAGGACCGTGACCGCCGACTCCGCCGACGCGCGCCCGGCGCACCTCCAGCCCCGCCTGCTCCTCGCGGTGGGCGTGGGCGGAGCCGCCGGAACCGCCGCCCGCATGGCGGTGGCCGCTGCGATTCCGTCCGCCGAGTTGCCGCTCGCCACCCTCCTGGTCAACCTCGCCGGGGCTTTCGCCTTGGGTGCGCTGCTCGCCGCGCTTCCCCGGCGCGGATCCGACACCGGCTCCCGGCGGACGATCCGCCTCCTGCTCGGCACGGGCTTCCTCGGCGGCTTCTCCACGTACAGCCAGCTCGCGCTCGACACCGTGACCCTGCTGGCGAACGGAGCGGCCGTCACGGCAGGCATCTACCTCGCGCTCACCCTGGCGCTCGGCATCGGCGCCGCGGCGGTCGGCGCCGCCTCGACGATGCGGCGGCAGCGGTGATCGCCCTGCTCGCCGTCCTCGCGGGCGGAGTCGGCGCGGGAGCACGGTTCCTGGTGGACGGATGGGCGCGCCAGCTGGCCGGCCGGCGCTACCCCATCGGCACGCTCCTGGTCAACGCGACAGGCTCCCTGCTGATCGGCCTGCTCGCCGGCTTCGCCGGCAATGTCGCTCCCGAAGAGTGGCGGATCATCCTCGGCACCGGCTTCCTCGGCGGCTACACCACGTTCTCCGCCGCTGCGGTGGAAGTGGTCGAGCTGCTGGGCGCACATCGATACGCAGCGGCGGCCGCCCACGCTGTGGGGATGCTCGCCCTCTGCACGGCGCTCGCTGCCGCCGGCTGGGTCGTCGGGACCGCCAGCTAGTCCCTCGAGGCCTCGAGGCCCTCCACCGCGTCCTCCATGGAGGACGCGGCGGTCCCCCATTCCTTCGGGACCACAGACAGGTTTGTCGCGCTTGTCCCCCGAAATAGCGGCATGGGCAATCCGAGTCCCCCTTATGTCCCCCATAGTGCGGACAATGCATCTTTCTAGGACTGATCAGGCTTTTAATTGCCAATAGAGGCTCGGACACCCCTCTACGGGCGCCCCGCACAGTGGGGACATCGCCCCTCTTGTCCTCCTCGATGAGGACACGGCAATGTTTGTGGGGTACAGACGGGGGACCTGGGAGGGTCCACCGGAAGTGCAGGCGGAAGTCAGATCGACGGGGTGTCGGTCCCGCCAGTACCTCACCACCACCTACAAGGAAGAAACCATCATGAAGAAGCTCATCGCTGGCGCGATCGCCGGCACTGTCGGCCTCGCCCTGCTGCTGGGTGGTGCGGGTACGTTCGCCCTCTGGTCGTCGACCGCCACCGTCAGCTCGCCCACCATCACCGCGGGCGACCTGCAGCTCACCTCGAACGCCGGCGGCGTGTGGAAGGACGGCGCGACCACGATCGACCCGGCCACGTTCCTCATCGTCCCGGGCAAGGTCCTCACCTACACGCAGACCCTGACCATCCTCGCCAAGGGCGACGGCATCAAGGCCGACCTCACCGCGAGCAACCTCACTGGATCCGGCACGCTCAGCACCCTCACCACCAACGTGCTGAACATCGCCCCCGTCGCCGCCACCGGCATCTCCGCCACCGGTCAGACCATCAACGTCACGGCCGCCGGCACCTACACCGTGAACGTCACCATGACCGTGACCTTCAACTCCTCTGCGACCACGGGCCAGAACGGCACGCTCAACCTGAGCGGCGTCACCTTCACCCTCGCACAGAAGCTGTAACACCCGATCCGGGCCTGTCCCTCCTAGAGGGGCAGGCCCGATCAGGCATTTTGCGTCACGCTAGGGGAAGGGGGCACAACGCAATGCGCAATCTCAAGGACGCACTCGGTCGAGTGCGCGCGCGCCGGTCGGAGACGACCACACCCGGGAAGCGGCGCTTCCCGATCACGACACTCACCGGCCTGACGGCCGCAGCCGTGGCCGTTCTGGTCGGCGCCACCGGGGGCACCATGGCCCTCTGGGTCGGCAGTGCCACCAAGGCCGCGACGACCATCACGTCCGGCGACATCGGTGTGACGCTCGGCGGGTTCAACCTGCTGACCCACACGTTCGACGTGAACAACCTGTCGAAGACCGGTTACCTCACCATCACGAACAGCGGCAATGTGACCGCCGACTTCACCGCGGCCATGTCATTGGACGCCGGCTCCAACGCCACTCTCGCCGGAGCGACCAACGTGGTCATGTGGATCGTCGCCGGTTCGGCGGAGTGCACGGCGGCCGCGGTCCCCGGCTACGTGATCGCGAACGGCCCCTGGTCCGCTGTCGCCGCCGGCTCCTCGGCGTTCCAGCTGGGCGCGGGACAGTCCTACGTCCTCTGCGTCCGCAACTCGGTGCGACCCACAGCACTCACCGGTGCAATGACCATCACCCCTCGCCTCAGCGTCACCACGAGCATCGGCGGATGGAGTGAGTCCGCATCCCTCACTGCCGCGCTGAGCACCCCTGCCACCAGCGTGTGGAATGCCTACGCCACCAAGGTGCGCGCTGACGGCGCCACCCGGTACTGGCCGCTCGGCGAGGCCTCCGGCACCGCGGTCCTCGACTGGGCGGGCACCGACGACGCCGTCGCCTCCGCAGGAGTCACCCGCGGCACCGCCGGCGCGATCGCCGGCAGCCCCGTCGGGACAGCGAGCACCTTCTCGGGCGACGTCACAGGTTTGGCCTCGACGCGCACGCTGACAGCCGGCACGAACAGCTTCGGACTCGAGGCGTGGATCAAGACCACGAGCACGACCGGCGGCAAGATCGTCGGCTTCGGCAACTCGAGCACGGGAACCTCGACCTCGTACGACCGTCATCTGTACATGGACGCGGCGGGCACGGCGCACTTCGGGGTGTACCCGGGCACGACCAAGATCCTCGCGTCGCCGACCGCCCTCAACGACGGCCAGTGGCACCACCTCGTCGGCAACCTCAGCGCTGCGGGTATGGAGCTCTACGTCGACGGGCTGCGGGTCGCGGCCGACCCGACCGTCACCACGGCGCAGGCCTATTCGGGCTACTGGCGGATCGGCGGCGACAGCGCGTGGGCCGGGGACAACTGGTTCGACGGCGTCATCGACGATGTGGCCGTCTACGGGTCCCCGCTCTCGAAGACCAACGTCGAGGCCCACTGGACGACGTCGGGGCGCACGGCGCCGGTGAACACGGCGTACGCCGCCGCGGTGAACGCGGACCTGCCGAACCTGTACTGGCGGATGGACGACGGTTCGGCGTCCACCACCGTCGTGGACAGCAGCCCGTACGCCCAGACCGGAACCTACAGGGGCACCACGACCAAGCAGGTCACCGGCGCGATCACGGGCAGCAAGGCGGTCACCTTCGACGGCAGCACGGGCTACGCCGTAAACAACACGTCCGCGTCGAACCCCGGCTACTTCACGATGGAGCTGTGGTTCGCCACGACGACCACCAGCGGCGGCAAGCTCGCCGGCTACGGCGACTCCTCCGCGGACACCTCCGGGACATTCGACCGGCACGTGGTCATGCAGAATGACGGCCGCCTGAGCTACGGGATCTATCCGGGCACGTACCAGCTCCTGGTGACGCCGGCCGCCTACAACGACGGCAAGTGGCACCACCTGGTGGTGTCGCAGGGCCCGCAGGGCGTGACGCTCTACGTCGACGGCGCCGCGGTGGCGACGGACGCCACGATGACGACGCCGCAGAGCAGCAGTGGCTACCTGCACGTCGGGGCCGACAGCACCTGGGGTGCACAGAACGCGTCCTCCAAGTACTTCGCCGGCTCCATCGACGAGGTGGCCGTCTACCACTACCTCGTGCCTGCCAACCGCATCGTCGCCCACTACCAGGCGGGGTACTGATCCTCATGACCTATCGCAGAATCGTGAAGCTGGCGATGGCCTCGGCCGTCGCAACGGGACTGGCCTGCGCCTGGACCGGCGTCTCCTCGGCCTCGGCCGACACGTCGAACAGCGTTCTCGTCAGCCTCGACGGCCAGCAGTGGTCGCAGTCGCTGCAGGGCCTGTTCCCCGAGGAGGGCTTCTTCCCCGGCGCCGCGTACACGCGGACCATCCAGGTGAAGAACGACTCCCCCGTGGATGCGACGCTCGAAGTGGCCGCGCTCGATGCGTCCGGCTCGACTCCCGAGTTCCTCGACATGCTCGTGGTCGGGTCGCGCTCGGTCTCCGGTGCCGTGACGGAGCTGCCGCTCTCCGCGGCCGGCATCTGCACGAACGTGGTGCAGGACGAGTTCGTGCCGGCCGGCGCGACCGTGCCCGTGGACCTCACCCTGCGGATGGCCGACGTGTCCGGCGACGCAGGCAAGGGCGAGACCGCCGAGTTCGACGTCGCGATCTCCTTGCGCCAGGTCGGCATGCCGAGCCTGGCGGCGGACTGCGGCGCACCAGGCGACAGCTCACCCGACCCGGACGTCGCCACGACGCCCGGCAGTGGGAGCGGCGGCGCGTCGAACAACGGCTCGAAGGCCGGCGCGAAGGCCCCCTTCATGGTCGGGGACGCGTCCTCGACAAGCGGATCGGCGACCGAGGTCGTCGGGACAGCGTCGAACCCGCCCGCAGGGTCTGCCGGCACCGAGTCCCAGCTCGACACTCTCGGCCTGCACGACGTGCCCGCCGGCCTTGCGCCGGCGCTCCTCGCTGCTGCTGCCGCAGGGATCGCCGGACTGACAGTTCTGATCGTCGCGCTGCGGCGTCGCCGGACCCCGAAGGACGCCGAATGAACGTGCTGCTCCGGGTCTTCCGCATCCTCGGCCGCGCCGCCGGCTGGCTCGTGCTCGCCGTCGTGCTCGCGCTCGGCGGCGCCCTGATCGTCGTCCCGTCCATCGCGGGCGCGACGCCTCTCACCGTCCTCACCCAGTCGATGGAGCCGAGCCTGCCGCCCGGCACCGTCGTCGTGATCAAGCCGGCGGCCGCCGAGGAGATCGCGATCGGGGATGTCCTCACCTACCAGATCCAGCCCGGACGGCCCGAGGTGGTCTCCCATCGAGTGATCGAAGTGCAGTCGGTGTCCGACGGATCCTTCCAGTTCCTCACCAAGGGCGACAACAACGACGCCGCCGACCCGGAGCCGGTGCTCGCCGAGCAGGTGAAGGGCGTGGTCTGGTACAGCGTCCCCTACATCGGCTGGCTCACCACGAACGTGCTCGGCCAGCACCGCGACATCCTCATCCCGATCGCCGCGGGAGCGCTCCTGCTGTTCGCAGCGGGGACCGTGCTCAGCACCGTGCGCGATGCCCGGCGGAAGCGTCGCACCGGTATCGACAGCCCGCCCGCCGTCGTCGAACTCGACGACGCGCCCCTTCTCGCGGCACCCAGCCGCTGATCACCTGAGGATCCTCATGCCAGACACCCTCTCCGTCGTGCAGACGGCCTCCGCGGCGCTCGCATTGACGGTCGTCCTGCTCGCCGTCGTGTACATCACGGCGATCCTGCTCGGCGCGGCCACCGTGACCGCGGTGGTCGTCACCACCCGGCCGATAGTGCTGGGTCTCCTCGCGAGGCGCCGTGCGGCTCAGCTCTTCACCGAACTGCGCGGCCTCGGCATCGAAGTGCCCCTCGCGCGCACGCGGAGCCGGCAGCTCTAGCGCTCACCCGCAGCACGACGCAGAAAGGCCGGTCCCGATGGACCGGCCTTTCCGCGTCAGAGGTGGCGTCGACTCCGGAGAGCGCGGGCAGCCGGGGCGAAGTGTCGTCGCGGCGGGGCGAGCAGGTTCACCGGGGAGTCTCCCAGCGCCACCGACAAGGTGTCCGGCCGCGTGGACTGCTCATGCATGTAGCCGCCCTCGGCCGCCTGCCACCGCCTCCCCGTTCGGCATAGGCGACCTCCTCATCGTCGAGGTCGGCAGGCGGGTCCATGAGGAAGTGGTACTGGGAGATGTCCGTCAAGTGCAGCGCCCGGACCGCATCCGGGTGCCGGGCGGCGAGCGCCTCCGCGACATCGCAGCCGACGTCGCCCGCGGAGACGACATAGCGGGCGTGACCGAAATCGTCCATGGCAGCGGCCACGGCATCGGCGATCTCGAGGGACGAGAGTCCCTGCGTCGTCTCGGCGGCGAACGGGAAGCCGGGGAGCGCTGGAGCGACCACGGTGCACTCCTCCAGAGCGGGCAGAACGCGCTCGAAGCGCAGCACCGAATCCGGCCACCCGTGCAGCAGCAGAACTACAGGCCGATCGGCGCCCGCCGGTTTCCGGACGGCGGGGATCGGCACGGCGGTCCCGCTGCGCACCCACGGCCAGGCCGCTAGTCGCGCCTCACGCGCTCGCCAGTCGTAGGACCGCTCCCAGTGACGCACGACGCGACTCAGCCACTGCCCATCGACGCCGTGGTCCCCGTCGCGACCGATCCGCGCCACCGGGCGGAAGGATCGCAGGCGCTCCCGCAAGTCGGCGATGTCGGCTTCCGGGACGGAATCGATGGTGTCGTCGATCATGTCTGCACCGTAGCGGGCGAGGCGCGCATCGACCTCCACCAGCCCCACCGATCGGGACGGGCCCGTCCGACGCCGCCGGAATCGGCGGCACGGGACACGGCGGCGCTGAAAAGAGAAGCCCCACAGACTGGCGAGAGTCTGCGGGGCTTGTCGTACACCCCCCGGGACTTGAACCCGGAACCCACTGATTAAGAGTCAGTTGCTCTGCCAATTGAGCTAGAGGTGCGCACGGTCCGGCGAGCCGAACCGAGGGTCAAGATTAGCACACGCCGACGCCCCCGCTTGAGCCGCCGAGGGTCGGGAGCGGAGCCCGGACTCCGTCCGGGCGGCGCGCATACGATGGTGCTCGATCGCGCTTCCCCCGACCGAGAGGACGTTCCCGTGACCGATTCCCAGCGTCTCGAGCAGGGCGACACCGCCCCCGCATTCCGTCTCGAGGACGAGAACGGCTCCCCTGTCTCGCTCACCGACTTCGCCGGGAAGAAGGTCGTCCTCTACTTCTACCCGGCCGCGATGACGCCCGGGTGCACCACCCAGGCCTGCGACTTCCGTGACAACCTCAACTCCCTGCAGGCCGCCGGCTACCAAGTGGTCGGCATCTCGAAGGACGAGCCCGCGCGGAACAAGGAGTTCAAGGAGCAGGAGAACCTCAACTTCCCGCTGCTCAGCGACCCCGACCTGGAGGTGCACAAGGCGTACCGCGCCTACGGCGAGAAGTCGATGTACGGGAAGACCGTCGAGGGCGTCATCCGGTCCACCTTCGTCCTCGACGAGGCAGGTTTCGTCACGATGCCGCTCTACAATGTCAAGGCGACGGGGCACGTCGCCTCGCTGCGCAAGAAGCTGGGCGTCGACGCCTAGCAGAGGCCCCGTCGCCTTGGACGCTGTCCGAGACGCCGGGCTTCCGGTTGCCCGCTAGAGGGGGCGGCGGGTCGCGTTCATCACCGACGGCACGAAGAGCAGAGCGATCCCCACCACGGCGGGGATCAGCAGCAGCCAGCCGATGTCGGGCCGGGCGAAAGCCCCCTGGAACGCCCCCGCCGCGACGGCCAGCTGCAGCAGCTGCCAGGTGAACACCGGTCCGCGCACCCACGACCGGCCGCGCATCGTGCCGACCGCGAGGACGCCCAGGAACACGACCGCCAGTGCGGCGAGGACGGCCAGCGCGATGCCCCCGCCCGGGCTCGCGGTGGGCTCCGTGAGCGCCTCGAGAACCGTCAGAACGGTGATCACCGCCATCGCGGCCGCCTCGACGAACAGCACTCCGGCCAGGACTTTCAGCATCGGCGGCGTGGACCCCGGTGCGGGCCTGCCCACCGGTTCGGCGGTATCACTCACAGCGACATCCCATAGAAGACTATTGATCAGGTGTTATCTGTGTGCCACCATAGCTGAGGTCGTTTTCTCCAGCCCACATCGCGGTGGGTGGCCCGGTTTCGACGGTTTTTAGAACATCCGTCACCGAGGCGTATCCGACCTCTCGACTCCGGTCTCTCGACCGTTCCCGATGCCTTGATCCTAAGGAGCACCACGCATGGACTGGCGTGACAAAGCCGCCTGCCTGACCGCCGACCCCGAGCTGTTCTTCCCCGTGGGGAACACCGGGCCCGCCGTCGATCAGATCGACAAGGCCAAGACGGTCTGTGCGCGCTGCACTGTCACGGAGGCGTGCCTCCAGTACGCCCTCGAGAACGGCCAGGACTACGGCGTGTGGGGCGGCCTCAGCGAGGACGAGCGCCGCGCTCTCAAGCGCCGCGCGGCTCGCGCGCGCCGCGCCTCCTAGCCCTCCCCTGCATCGGCCCGGCCGGTGCGGAGGTAGGCGTCGACAGCCTCCTGCTTCGAGTCGTAGGCCGGCCACTCGCTCGGGTCGTCCAGTCCCGCGGCGGGCAGCAGCGGCCGCACGTGCCAGCGCCCGTCGTCCTCCCGGCTGATCACCGCTTCGTCCTGGATGCCGTTGTGCAGGCGCACCTCGGTGTCGCTGCTCTCGATCACCCGGTACCCGGACCCATCGCTCATGGGTCCAGCCAAGCACGCGACGGCGGCGTGCCCCAATCGGTGCGGAGCCCTTGACGACCGGGCCCGATCCTCCCCTAGATCGGCGGGTTCTGGCTCTCGATCCACCGCAGCGGGATCTCGATCGTCACCTCGGTGCCGCGCCCGACCAGCGTGTGCCAGTCGATCGCTCCGCCCAGCTCGCCCTGGATCAGGGTGCGGACGATCTGGGTGCCGAGGCCGGAGCCGACCTTGCCCTCCGGCAGCCCGCCGCCGTCGTCCCGCACCACGACGGAGAGACTCGTCTTCTTCCGGGTGGCCTCGATCTGCACCGTGCCCTCCCGGCCCGCCAGGCCGTGCTCGACGGCGTTGGTCACGAGCTCGGTCAGCGCGAGTGCGAGCGGCGTCGCGTAGGTGCTCGGCAGCACTCCGAACGTCCCCGACTTCTGCGGGTGCACCCTGGTGTTGTGGCTGGAGGCGACCTCTGCGACGAGCAGCAGAACCCGCTCGAAGACCTGGTCGAAGTCGACGATCTGGTTGAGGCCCTCCGATAGCGTGTCGTGCACGACAGCGATGGCCGACACCCGCCGCATGGCCTGGATGAGCGCGTCGCGCGCCTCGTCCGTGCGCGACCGGCGCGCCTGGATCCGCAGCAGCGAGGCGACGGTCTGCAGGTTGTTCTTGACGCGGTGGTGGATCTCCCGGATCGTCGCGTCCTTCGTGATCAGCTCCTGCTCCTGGTGCCGCAGCTGGGTCACGTCGCGGCAGAGGACTATGGCGCCGTTGCGCTCGTTCCGCTGCTTGAACGGGATCGCCCGCAGCGACACCGTCACACCCCGCGCCTCGATGTCGGTCCGCCAGGGGGCGCGACCGGTGACGACGAGCGGCAGCCCTTCGTCGACAGTCGGCTGGCCTTCGACGAGGCTGGCCGTCACCTCGGCGAGGGACTCCCCCTCGAGCTCGCCGGTGAAGCCCATCCTGTTGAAGGCGGACAGCGCGTTCGGGCTCGCGAAGGTGGTGGTGCCGTCGACGTCAAGCCGGATGAGACCGTCGGAGGCGCGGGGTGCCCCCCGCCGCGGGCCTGTCGGCGCGCCGAGGTCGGGGAAGTCGCCGGCGGCGATCATCTGGAACAGCTCGTCCGCGCACGCGTTGAAGGTGAGCTCCTGGCGGCTCGGCGTGCGCGTCTCGCTGAGGTTGGTGTGCCGGGTGAGGACCGCGATCGGCACGTTGGTGACGGCGAGCCCGCTCGGCGAGATGCGACGCTGGACGGGCACCGCCCGCACGCGGGTCGGGGTCTCCTCGAACCAGTCCGGTGCGGAGGAGTCGAGGATCCGGGAGCTCTCGAACGCCTCGGTCACGAGCGCCCGCCATTCGGGCTTGATCCGCTGGCCCACGAAATCCCGGTAGAAGAGCGTCGCAGCGCTCGACGGCCTCGCCTGCGCCACCGCCACGAAGGAGTTGTCGTCGGTGGGCACCCACACCACGATGTCGGCGAACGCGAGGTCCGCGAGCAGCTGACCGTCGGCGACGAGGAGGTGCAGCCACTCGATGTCGGGCGTTGCCGACCGGCCGGATGCGGAGACGAGCTCGGTCAGTGTGGGCACGCCATCAGCCTAAAGCGGTCGGCCGGGAGGGCCGCCCAGCGGACGGCGACCCGGCCTCACTCGGTACGGGCCACCAGGAACGCGTTCACTGCGGCACTGAAGTCTGTGTCCACCGGGCGGGCGACTCCGTCGACGCTCCGGATGGGAGCTGCATGCCGGACGCTCGAGACCAGCCACGCGCCGTCCGCCGCGAGCAGGTCCTCGCGGTGCAGCAGCGCGTACTCGGTGCCCAGCCCATGCGACTCTGCGAACGCGAACAGGTCACCCTGGGTCGTGCCGGGCAGGATTCCGAGGTGAGTGCCCGGCGTGATGAGCTTGTCACCCACCCGCAGCAGCAGGTTCGACGTCGACCCCTCGAGCAGGTAGCCGTCGGAGCTCACGAACACCACGTCGTCCGCGTCCCGGCGCCGCGCCTCCCGCAGCACCGCGCGGTTCACCGCGTAGGACAGGGTCTTGCTGCCCTGCAGCAGCCATGGCGACGTCTGCGCCACGTCGTGCCGGTATCCGCGGTCGAGGAGAACCACGCGGATGCCCTCGCGGCGGGCGGCGGCGAAGTCGTCGGCGGGAGCCGCGTACGCCCAGCCGGTGGGGCGGCCGTCGCCCTCGATGCCGCGCGTCAGGATCGTCTTGACGTACGCCTCCGGCACCGGGTCGATCGCGCCGGCCGCGACGCGGACGGCCTCCTCCCACGCCTCCTGATCCGGTTCGGGGAGCTCGAGGGCCGCTGCGGACCTCGCGAAGCGGCGCACGTGCGCGGCGAGGGCCTGCGGGCGGCCCGCGCCCACGCTGATCGTCTCGAACACTCCGTCGCCACGGGTGACGCCCAGGTCGAGGACGCCGATGTGCGGCGCCGACGGATCGACGAGCCGCACCGCAGGCCCGCTCTCCTCGTGGGGCGGCGCCGAGCGCGAGGGCTGGTTGAGCAGGACGAGGGAGGTGGTCGGCACTCCCCCATTGTGGCCCGATTGCACTCGCGTTCACGGGAACCGGGCGCACTCCGACGCGTCCTACTGTGGCGTCGTGACGATTCCCCCCGCCGGTCGACCCGGCATCGATGTCCCCGACTCGCGCGGCCGCACCGGTCTCGACAGGACCGGGCGCGACCTCACCGGCAACCCGGATGTGACGATCCGGGACGTGGAGCTGCTCTCCTCGTCCTGGTACGTCCTCCGCCGCACGACCTTCGACTACCGGCACGCGGACGGAACTGTGACCCGCGAGACGAGGGAGACCTACGACCGCGGCAACGGGGCGACAATCCTGCTGCACGACGTCGACCGGCGCACCGTGCTGCTCACCCGTCAGTTCCGCTTCCCCGCCTATGTGAACGGACACCCCGACGGGATGCTGCTCGAGGCGGCGGCGGGACTGCTCGACGAGGACGACCCGGAGACGGCCATCCGGCGAGAGGCGGAGGAGGAGACGGGCCACCGGATCGGCGAGGTCACCCACGTCTTCGACGCGTTCATGTCGCCGGGGTCGGTGACCGAGGTGCTGCACTTCTTCGCGGCGCCGTACAGCTCCTCCAGTGTCGCGGGTGCGGGCGGTGGCCTGCGGGACGACGGCGAGGACATCGCGCTCGTGGAGCTCGACATCGACGACGCCGTGTCCCGGATCGGCGCGGACATCGTGGACGCGAAGACCATGCTGCTGCTCCAGTGGGCGGTGTTGAGCGGACCGTTCCGGCGGATGTGACCCCCCGCGAGCTGCCGAGTTCTGCTGCGTCTCGGGCCAGGCAGCAGAACTCGACACCTCACGGCGGAGGCGTCAGCCGAGCGGGAGCAGCTGCCAGCGACGACGGGTGCGCGACGCTGGAGCGGGCGCGGGAAGGAGCTCCTGCCGGGCGAATCGGCGCAGCGCGGCGAGAGCCGGCGAACGCGGCGCCGACTCCTGCAGGGTGCGCCCGGCGAGCAGGGCCGCATCGAATCCCGCGGGATCGTGCGGGACCAGCGCCGCGTCGGGAATGCCGCCGAAGCGCAACAGGGTCGACGCGATCTGAGTGCCCGGGGCGAGGCCGACCGCGGACGAGCGGACCTTGCCGATCACGACGCGGACGGTCTCCGCGTCGACCTGACGCAGCAGCTCGGCATGAGCGCGGAGGAACCGGGCGAGGCCGATCGGGTCCGCTGCGCCGACAGCAACGACGAGGTCCGCCTCGCGGAGCACAGTCAGCGTGGCCGCATTCCGGCGCGGGGCGTACGGGTCGTCCTCGTCGCCTTCGAGATCGGAGCCGGCGTCCGCGACGACGGTGTCCGCTTCGTCCCGGCACAGGCGCAGGACCGTCGCGACCCGCTCGGCCGACAGCTCCGGCCATCGTTCGGGTCGTGCGATGCCGGTGAGGACGCGCAGCTCGCCGGACGGCAGCGCGTAGTGCTCCGCGACGCGATCGAGTTGGGCCGCGTCGAGCTGGGCGGTGCCCGCCAGCCGGCACGCCGCAGCGAAGCCGGGCGCCTCGTCGAGCAGTCCGAGGCTCGGCGCGATGGCGGCGCCGTGCGTGTCCGCATCGACCAGGAGCACCTGCTCCCTCGCGTCGGTGAGCTCCGCCGCCAGAGTGATGGCGGTCGTCGTCCTGCCGGGCGCTCCCGCGGGGCCCCAGACGGCGACGATCCGTCCGCTGCGCCGCGCGCGAGCCGCGACGCCATCGGGCTCCTCACCACCGAGCACGCGCTCGAACTCCGCCCACGGCGCGTCCTCCGCCACCACCGCGCGGAGCCCCAGGGCGGCGACCCGGCCCCGCCCGTCGGCGCCCGACGTGACCGCCACCAGCCGCACCCCCGCCTCGTCGGCGGCGTCGCGGATCGCCGGACCGAGCGAGGAG
>DATCMN010000454.1:0-4295 GCA_036563405.1 Naasia sp.
CAGCGGGCGTAGTCCCCGTCGATGGACGTCCACGAGTCGGGGACGGTCACCATCACGAGCAGGAACGCGGCCAGCCCTCCGGCGTAGGCGCCCGCCCACACCCACTTCCGCCAGGCGAACACGGCGGCGCCGTCGAGCGCGAGGAGGGGCAGGAGGGCGAGCGGCATGGTGGAGATCCCCTCGATGGTCACCGCGCTCAGCAGCTCCGTGGCGAAGCGGGCGATCCCGTTGCCCGGTTCAGCGGCCGCGAGAGGGGCGATCAGGCTGTAGCCGGCCCAGGCGAGAAGCCCGAGGACGAGGGCGAGACCGGTGCCGAGCAGCACCACGACGGCCTCCCGGGTGGCTGACAGGGCCGCGGCGAAGGTGAGGCCGGCGACCAGGCCGAGGATGACGCCGGGCTGGAAGTCGAGGAGTCGGGCGAGCCCCACCGCGACGGCGACGAAGGCGAGCGATCCCCACCGGAAGGTGACGGCGGGCTTCAGTGCCGGATCGATGCGGCGGAGGAGGGCGCGCACGGCCGCGAGGGTGGCGAGGTTGAACAGCAGGAGGCTGACCAGCGCGGTCAGGAACAGTCGCAGGGACAGCGGGTTCAGCCCGTACGCCGGGTCGACGAAGCCGACGATGGCCGCGGTGAGGGCTATCCCGGCGGCGAACAGCACCGGACGGCTCTTCGCCGGGGCACGGCCGATCGGGGGCGCTGTGGACGGCTCTCCGGGCGCCGACCGCCGCTTCCTCCGGGCGAGAAGCCGCGCCCGAAGCGCGTCGAGGCGGGGCGAGAGCACGGAGTCCAGCAGGGCGCTCGGATAGCCGACGATGAGCATCAGGACGACGGCGGAGGTGCCGAGCACGGCTCCACCGGCCGCGGTGAGTCGCACGTCGCCGATGCTCCTCAGCGCGCTCAGCACGCTGGGGTCCGCGAGGCCGGTGCCGCCCGCGAAGCCCTCCGGCCGGACGGACAGCGAGATCAGCAGGGTGGGGGAGGTGATGCTCTCGTGGAGGACGACCTCGTCGCCGTCCCAGTAGGTGAGCTCGACGATGTGCTCGCCCGTGCTGTCGTCCCCGAAGCGTGCACGCACCGAGTACGGGTCGGGGCGGATCGCGGCGAGCTCCGCCGCCGTCAGGGAGAGGCCGTCGGTGTCGTTGACCGCTCCGACGGCTCCGTCGCGCTGGATCCAGCCCTGCCCCTCGAACGATCGGAGCACGTCGACGACGGTCCGGTACTCGACGTCGGTCCACACCAGGTCGTAGACCGCCCACCTCTCGCCGTCGCCCCACTCCCTGCCGGCGACCTTCGATGAGCACGACCACGGGAACGTCCGCAGCGGTGGGGGGACGTAGTCCTCGTCGACGTCGAACAGCTCGCGGCCGCCCTCGGCGAAGTAGGTGCCGGCGCACGTCGATGGGTTCCCTGCCAGCGGCGCGGCCGCCGCGGGCGTGGCGGCGCCGAGGGCCAGGAGCGTCAGGAGGGCGGCGGCGGCCGCGCCGGTTCCCCAGTGGATCACGCCGTCACGGTATCCGCGCTGCACCGGGCGGAGGGGGCTGCCGCCGAGCCTGCAATGTGACGGCAATCGGGCGGTTCCGGGCCCCTGCGCTCGGTAGCGTGGCGCCGTGCCGTCCCCGCTCGCCTACAGCTTCCGCGCGGAGCTGCTGCCCTGGGAGGTCCGCCGCGACCTGTGGACGCTGGTGACCCTGCCGCGGGACGTGTCCGAGGAGATCCGGGAGGTCGTCGGTGACCTGCGCCGCGGCTTCGGCGCGGTCAGGGTGCGGGCCCGCATCGGGGCGACGACGTGGTCCACCTCCGTGTTCCCGCAGACGGCGGGAGGCTGCTACGTGCTGCCGGTCAAGCGGAGCGTCCGTGACGCCAACCGCCTCGACGTGGGCGACGAGGTCGACGTGTCCCTCGACCTCGTGCTCTGACGCGGACTCAGGGCGTCCGCACCCAGAGGTCGCCGGGTTCCGCTCCCGGCCGGAAGCCGTGCTCCTCTGCCAGCTCGGCTGCCTCCGCCAGTCCGCGGGCGAGGACGCTCGGGTCGTGGGCGTCGCTGCCGAAGCTCAGGGCGGCGCCGCCCTCCTCGCGCCACCAGTCGAGGATCGTCGGCGCCAGAGGCACGCGGGTGTTCACCTCCAGGGCGCGACCGCTGCCGGCGAGCAGGCGCAGGGCCCTGCGGAACGGCTCCTCGAAGTCCCGTGGCTCGAAGGGGTCGGCGTCGCGCGGCCAGTACCGGACGGCGTAGTCGATGTGCGCGAAGACGTCGAACACGTCCGACTCCTGGATCAGCCGGCTCGCCTCCGCGAGGTAGTCGCGCATCACCTCCGGCGCCGGCTTCCGGCGGAACAGTCCGGGCGGCTCGTAGAGCCTGTCGCCGTCTTGGAGGGTGTGCAGCGACCCGAGCACTCTGTCCAGCGCGACAGTCTCGAGGAGCGCCTCCGCCTCGTCGGCGTTGCGGTGGGGATCCCCGAACTCGACACCTGTGAGGATGTGCAGGCCCGGGAACAGGATCCGGCAGCGGTGCACCGCCGAGATGTATCCGGTCAGGTCGAGCATCGGCGGCGCCAGCTCGCCGTCCTCGCCCACGTACTTCCGCAGGTGCTCGACGCCCACGAGATCCGATTCCTCCACCCACCAGTGCGAGAAGTCGAGGTGTTCGGTGAACACGACCGCGGGCAGGCCCAGGTCGAGCGCTCGCTCGCAGGTGGCCTCCATGTCGCCGAGCCGGGCATCCCACGACCATTGGGAGTGAACGTGACTGTCCGCAGGTAGCGCCATCCCCGCATCCTGGCACCGCATTCTCCGAGGCGGCAGGGTCTCGGACCGCCTCGGGTCCCCGTTGGCCGTAGGGTCGGCGCATGCCCGAGCCCGTGCTGCGCACAGCCCAGCTGATCCTGCGCCCGATCCTCGAGGGGGATGTGGCCGCCCTGTTCGGGCTCTTCTCGGAACCGGCGGGATGGTGGTTCGATCCGGACGGGCGGCACACCGATCCGGGCACCACCCGCGGGTTCGTCGAGCGCGCCATCGTCAGTCGCCGGGAGCACGGGCTGGGCTATTGGATTGCGACGACCCCGGACGGGGAGGTGGTGGGGACCGGCGGCGTGCGCCGCAAGGAGGACAGCTGGAACCTCGCCTACCGCGTGGCGGAAGCCCGCTGGGGAAGGGGCTTCGCGACGGAGATCGCGAAGGCCGGCCTCCAGTGCGCGCACGAGGCGGACCCGCGCGTCCCGGTGCTCGCGTGGATCGACACCGTCAACGAGCCGTCCCGTGCCGTCGCCCGGAAGATCGGACTGACCGAGGTCGGCCTCCGGACGGACCCGACTGACGGCGTGACGCGGGTGCTCTTCGCGGACCGCGAGAGCGGCGACGGCTAGCCGCGCCGCCCGCGATTCGGCTTGCGGCTGGAGCGGCCGGTGCCCGGTCGGCGGGGTCGCGTCGTCGGAGCCGGCCGGCGGGTCTGGCGCGGCGGCGGTGATTCGGGCGGATCCTCGACGGAGGCGGCTCCGCGCGAACTGTTCGCGGTACGGCCGCGGACGATCCCGATGAACTCGTCGATCAGTGGACCGGACGCCTCCGCCGGCCACACGAGGGCGATCCGGGTGGGGTCGGCGTCGCTCACCTCCCGGGCGACGACGTCACGCCGGCCCGTCGCCCGGAACACCGACTGCGGCATCCGTGCGATGCCGTGCCCTGCCGCGACGATGTCGAGTGTGGCGTCATCCCAGCCGGGATAGGTCTCCTCTTCGGCGATGTCGGCAAGGGTGACCGTGTCGAACAGTTTGACGGGATGATCCTTCGCCGCCACGACCACCGGCAGCTCCTCCCAGAGCGGGATCGCGTTGAGGTCGTCGTCGACGGGCAGCCGCGCGAACACCATGTCCGCGGCACCGGCGAGGGCCTCGACCGCCCCGCCTTCGTCGACGGCGACGATCTCGAGGGGGACGTCCGGCATCCGTTCCCGCCAGACGCGGGCCCACTTGTCCGCACTGACGCCGCGGACGACGCCGACGGTGAATGCCTCGGCCACCCGGCCAAGGGTAGCCTCGGAGGATGCCGCAGGATCAGACCATGAAGCCGGAGACCGCGGCGAAGAAGCTCGGCGTGCTGCTGTCGGCCACGCCCGAGGAGTTCCGCTCCGGTCCCGTTCCCCGTTCGGAGCTCGCCGCGATGCAGGAGGAGCCGCCCGAGTGGCTGGCCGAGCTGCGTCGCACCGGGCCGCACCCGCGACCGGTCGTGGCCGCGAAGCTCGGGGTGTCCATCGCGGGTCTCGCCCGCGGCGGAGTCGAGGAGGCGCTGACGACGGAAC
>DATCMN010000239.1:0-2855 GCA_036563405.1 Naasia sp.
AACGGCTCGGCGCTGGAAGCGGTGGGCCATCGCGGCGAGCCGGAGGACTATGAGCCGGCCAAGCGAGTGATCGCGCTGATCCGCAACGGCACCACGGCGGGCCGCGACCTGCGCCAGGCGCTCGCGATCCCGCCGTTCGGCTGGCCGCGCGACGCCGTGGACGGCATGCTCCTGACGCTGTCCGTCGCAGGCGTCCTCGGCGCACGGCTCGACCATCAGGACGTCGATCCCCGCCGGCTGACGCAGCAGCAGCTGCCGAAGACGGTGTTCGCCGTCCATTCGGTGCGGCTGACCAAAGCCCAGGAGCTCGCGCTCCGCGCGTTCGTCAAGCGCATGCTGCCGACGGCCCCGTCGCCCGGAGCGGCGGATGCCGGTAGGGCGCTCGAGACGGTGGTCGCCCTGGCTGAGCGCAGCACAGGGGAGCCGCCGCTCCCGTCGCTGCAGCTCCCCGAGTGGTTCGCGGACCTGCGCCGACTCTCCGCCGGCCCCGAACAGGCGGCGGCCGTGGCGGGACGCAAGAACGACCTGATCGAGCTCGCGGACGACCTGGAGCGCCGCGCGCAGCGTGCGGACGCGCGTATCCGGCAGTGGCGCGAGGCGTCGACGCTCACGGCCTGGGCCGATCAGGCCGGTGCTGCGGGACGGACGCTGGTCCTCCGGCACGCGGCGATCCTCGAGCACCGCCAGCTGCTCGACGAGCCTGACCCGGTCGGTCCGCTGCTGCGGGAGCTCACGGAGCTCCTTCGCGGCGTGACCGGGAACGGCCACGAGCGGCTCACCACGGCACGCGCCGCGGCCATGGAAGAACTGCAGGCGGCGCCGGAGTTCGCCGGCCTCGAGGCGGCGACGCAGACGCAGCTCCTCGAACGCTGGGAGCTCGGTCCGCTCCCGCCGCAGGGGCTCGCCACGCACGAGCAGCTCACCGCCGCCCTGGCCGCCTCTCCACCCGCGGAGTGGGACGCGCGAATCGCGATGGTGGATCTGCAGCTCGGCCGGGCGCGCGCCGCGGCCGCGAAGCTCCACAGCCCGCAGGCGGTCACGGTCGCCATCCCGGGAGCGACTCTGCGCTCGCGCGGGGAAGCGCAGGCCTGGCTCGATCAGGTCAGCGCGCTCGTGGAGCACGCCGACGCCGAGCAGCCCGTCATCGTGCTGCCGAGCCGGAACTCGGCGTGACCGGCGTCTTCCCCGACCGGTCGGCGTACCTGCCGCAGGATCTGCGCAGCCGTTTCCGCAACGCGGTGCTCGCCGGTCGCGAGGTCGCCGAACGCGGCGTGCGCGCGGCGCTGGCGAGCATGGACGTCGACGGCGCGCCGCAGTCCGAGCTCGGAGCCGCGCTGCAACGCCGGCTGGCCTCGTACGGGCGCGACCTCGACGGGCTGGTGGAGGAATGCGCGTACACCCAGTGGCACCGCGTCCTCTTCGCCCGGTTCCTGGCGGAGAACGAGCTGCTGCTGCACGACGAGGGCGTGTCCCTCACGCTGGCGGACTGCGCCGACCTCGCGGCGGAGGAAGACGACGGTCGCGACGCCTGGGACGTCGCCGTCCACTACGCGGGCCGGATGCTCCCGTCGATCTTCCGCCCGCACGATCCCGCGGCCCGCATGCGGTTGGCGGCTGAGCATCGCGAGGCGATGCACAGCGTGGTCATGGAGCTGCCCACCCCGGTGTTCACGGCCGCCGACTCGCTCGGCTGGAGCTATCAGTACTGGCAGGCCCGGCGCAAGGACGAGCTCAACGACAGCGAGGTCTTGATCGGCGGTGCGGAGCTTCCGGCGGTCACGCAGCTGTTCACCGAGCCGTACATGGTCGATTTCCTCATCGACAACGTGCTCGGGGCGTGGTGGGACGCGCGGCACCCGGACACCCCGCTCGCGTTCGGCGAGCTGCGGCGCGATGGCGAAGGGCGTCCCGCGGCCGGAACGCTCCCGAGCTGGCCGGATGCCGTCGCCGAGCTGCGAGTCATCGATCCCTGTTGCGGCTCGGGCCACTTTCTCGTGGCCGGGTTCCACGCGCTGCTGCGGATGCGGGTCGCCGCGGAGGGCAGCTCCCCCGCCGACGCCGGCGACGCGGTGCTGCGAGAGAACCTGGCCGGGCTCGAGCTCGACGCGCGCTGCATCCAGATCGCCGAGCTGAACCTGTCGGTCGCCGCCTGGCTGACCGGCGGGTACCGGCCGCTGCCCGAGATGCGCCTGGCGAGCAGCGGCATGCACATCCGCGGGCAGCTCGACGACTGGCGGCACCTCGCCGGCGCCGACTCCGCGGTCCAGGGCACGTTGGAACGGGTGTACGGACTGATGGCGCACTCGGACCACCTCGGCAGCCTGATCAACCCTCGCCGGGAACCCGGCGGTGAAGCGTTCGTGGCCGAGCTGGAGCGCGCGCTGCCCGCGGTCCGAGACGCGGTCGCGGGCTTGGACCTCACACTCATCTCCGACGCGTACGGCGACCAGATCCTCAACGCCGCGCTGGCGCTCGAGCTCCTGACCGAGCAGCATCACCTCGTCGTCACCAACGTGCCGTACCTCGGTGCCGGGAAGATGGCGTCGGACCTGACTCGCTTCGTCGAGCGGCGCTACCCCAGCGGCCGTCAGGACCTGGCCACGGCGATGCTGGCCCGCTGCGCCGAGCTGTGCGCTGCGGGAGGCACGGTGGCCGCGGTGTCGCCCCGGCACTGGCTCAACCTCCGCACGCTCTCGGATTTCCGGGACGAGTTCCTCGATACGGCGTTCCCGGCGGTGGTCGGAGTGCTGGGGTCGAGGGCCTTCACCAGCATCGGCGGAGAGGTCGTCAACGTCACGGTCGGTGTGTTCAATCGCGGCCGGCGACCGGACCACGTCGCGGTTCTCGACGCGACC
>DATCMN010000467.1:0-9834 GCA_036563405.1 Naasia sp.
GCCGAGGCAGCCGTGGCCCGGGGGGAGAAGCTGTCGTTCCGCGACCTCGTCCGCGCCGCTCAGGCCGTCTGACCTGACAGAGTGGAGGGGTGCCCGCGCCCTCCGACTCGCGCCCCGAAGGGGAGCTTCCGCGGCGCCCGCTGGGCCCGGGCGACGAGTGGGTGCACCTGCCGGACGGCCGGCGGTTCTGGGGCCGGTTCGGCGCCGCCGGGCTCCTCGTCGCCAGCCCGGCGGGGGTGCTGCTGCAGCATCGCGCCGGCTACAGCCACTTCGGCGGCACCTGGGGCCTGCCGGGGGGCGCCCGGCACCCGGACGAGACCGCGGTCGAGGCCGCCTGCCGGGAGGCGGAGGAGGAGGCCGGCGTGCCGCGCCCGGCGCTCACCGTGCGCTTCACCAGCCGGCTCGAGCTGGGGCAGTGGAGCTACACGACGGTCGGCGCGACGGCGTCGTCCGCGTTCCCGCCGGTGATCGGCGACGGCGAGAGCACCGAGCTGCGCTGGGTGCCGGCCGCCGAGGTGGACGCGCTGCCGCTGCACCCCGGCTTCGCCGCCGCGTGGCCCGCCCTGCGCGACCTCCTCGAGGTGCGCCCCGTGCTCCTCGTCGACGGCGCGAACGTCGTCGGCTCCCGTCCCGACGGCTGGTGGCAGGATCGGGCGGGCGCCGCCGCGCGGCTCCTCGCCCGGCTGGAGCTGCTGGCGGCGCAGGGCGTCCCGGCCGGCCTGCTCGGCCTGCCGCAGGAGAGGTGGTGGCCGGAGGTGCGGCTCGTCGTCGAGGGCCAGGCGAATGCCCTGCAGGCGGACGGCGACCGGATCGAAGTCGTCCGGGCGCCGAGGGACGGCGACGCCACGATCGCGGAACTGGCGAGCTCGCTCGGAACGGCCGCCACCGTGGTCACCGCGGATCGGGGCCTGCGCGACCGCGTGACGGCCGCCGGTGCCCGTGCCGTCGGCCCGGGGGCGCTGCTCGACCTGATCGACGCCCTCCCGGGCTGATGTCCTGTCGGGCTGACGTCCTGCGGCGCGGGGAACCTACTGGGCGGAGGCGCTTGCCGGCGCGCCGACGGTCTCGGGATCGCGCTCCTTCTCGGCGAGGGACGCCTTCCAGCTGACCAGGCCGCGCACGACCTTGCTCCTGTCCTTCGCGAGGCGCTCCATCGCGTCCTCGGGCACGAAGTAGTTGAGCGCCACCCAGCCGCGCACCTTCTCGCTCCTGTCCCCGGCGAGGGCGCGGAGCACATCGCACGGCGCCGACTCGTTGCGGGCGACGCAGGCGCGCACGCCCTCCTCCGTGTCGGCGGCGAGCACCTCGAACAGGTCGGCGGGGGTGTTGCGGCTGCTGGCGACGCTCTCCCGGATCTTCGGGTTGGCCGAGGTGGCGAGGAGACGCAGGCGTTCGATCTTGCTGTCGGTCACGGCGGGGGAGAGGTGCAGGAGCGCCGCGTCGCCGTCGGCCAGGCCGAGCAGCGGGTCCTTCAGCTGGCGGCGCATGGCGGGCGTGTTGAAGCGGATGCACGACATGGCGGACAGGCTACGCCGGGAAGCCGGAGCCCTCAGCCGAGCCGTCCCGGCGATTCGGCTCCGGCTCTTCCGTCGGGCCCGCCTGCTTCGTCGCGGAGGCGCGCTGCGGCCGGACCGGCTCCGCCTTGGCGAGCAGCGAGCGGCAGGAGTCGTCCCAGCGCGACTCCGGGATCTCGAACACCTGCTCCTCGGCGCTGATCCGGTAGACGAAGCGGTCGCGGCCCCTGGCGTCCGGCCGGTCGCCGCCGCGCGCGCTCAGCGCGTCCCATTCATCCGGCTCGAGCTCGAGCAGCCAGGTGCGGGGGATGCCGGCCACCCCGCCGAAGCGGGTGATGGTGACGGTGATCACGGCTCTATGCCCACGGTGCGCCACGCGTCGACGACGGCCTCGCGCTCGCGCGCCGCCCGGCCCCAGTGCGCGGTCGCCGCGGCGACCGTCGCCGTCGCGAACTCGGCGAAGCCCGCGTCCGGGGAGAGGCCGCCGCGCGTCAGCGTCGCGTACCAGACGCGCCCGACGCCCCGCCATGCTGAGCCGCCGACGGCTTGCGCGGCCAGCGCGAAGGCCCGGTTGGGGATGCCGGAGTTGATGTGAACGCCGCCGTCGTCCTCCTCCGTGTGCACGAACAGGTCCATGTGCCCGGGCTGGGGGTCGGCGCCGAGCAGCGGATCGTCGTAGGCGGTGCCGGGCGCGGCCATCGAGCGGAGGGCGACGCCCCGCACGGCATCGGTGAAGAGGCCCTCGCCGATCAGCCAGCTCGCCTCCGCAGCGTCCTGGTCACGGGCGCGCTGCTCGACGAGCGCCCCGAACACGTCGGAGAGAGACTCGTTGAGGGCACCGGACTGGCCGGAGTACCGGAGGTCGGCGGTGTGCTGGGTGACGCCGTGGGCGAGCTCGTGTCCGATCACCGAGAGCGACACCGTGAATCGGCGGAAGATCTCGCCGTCTCCGTCGCCGAACACCATCCGGCTGCCGTCCCAGAACGCGTTGTCGTACTCCTCGCCGTAGTGCACGGTCGCCTCGAGGGGGCCGCCGCGGTCGTCGACCGAGTGCCTGCCGTACTCAGCCTCGAACAGCTCGAATGTGGCGCCCAGCCCGTCGTAGGCCTCGTCGGCAGCCGGGTCGCCGGTGGCCTGCTCGCCCTCGCGTCGCACCACGACGCCCGGGAGCGTCTCGGTGGACTCCGCGTCCGCGATCGTGCGGCGCGGGGACCGGGCTGCCGCGCCGAAATCCTCACCCCGGAACGGGAAGACAGCACGCCGGCGGGCGCGGTGCACGTCGCCGGTCTCCGCGAGGGCCCGTCGGGCCGCCCGGGCGACCACTCCCAGCGCACGCTCCTCCGCGCCCTCGGCGATCCGGGCGAGGAGGTAGGGCGGGACGATGCTGCAGGGCACAGGCCGATTCTCGCCCCGCCCCCCGCCGCCGTCCAGCGCGTCCCGGCGGAAGGGACAGCTGTCCCGCAACGCGGGCTGCAACCTGGAGCCCGATCCCTGCAATGTCGCCACCCCGCGTGTTGCACGCCGCTTGCAGGTGCGCAACCGATCCCAGAGCCCCTGCCGCCCCTCCATACCGTCTCTCCCATGACTGCACAGAACCTCCCGGCTCCGGCCGACAACGAGGGCGCCGGCACCGGCGCCGCCTCGCGCCCCGCTGCTCGCAGCAGCTCCCGACGCCTCTCCCGGACCACCCTCCGGCGCGGCGCCTCCCTCCTGGTCGCAGTGCCCGCAACCGCACTCGCGCTCACCTCGTGTTTCTCAGTCCCCGCCCTCGGAGGGCAACAGGCTGGCGGCAAAGACGATGGCACCTCGGTCGGCTTCGACGGTGTGCAGTCCGCCACAATCCAGATCGAGTCCGTCGGGACGTTCGTCTCGCCCTCCGAGGGCGGCTATGAGGCCGCGGGCCGTGGATCGGGCTTCATCATCGATCCGAGCGGTCTCGCCGTCACCAACAACCACGTCGTCGTCGGCGCCGGAACCCTCAAGGTCTGGCTCGCGGGCGACCAGTCGGAGACGCTCAACGCGAAGGTGCTCGGCTCCAGCGAGTGCCTCGACCTCGCGGTGATCGACCTCTCCGGCGACGGCTACCCCGCCTTCGGCTGGGCGGAGGGCGAACCGAAGGTCGCCACCGACGTGTACACCGCCGGCTTCCCGCTCGGCGACCCCACCTTCAACATGACGAGAGGCATCATCTCCAAGGCGGACACGGCGATCGACACCCCGTGGGCGTCCATCGACCACGTCATCGAGCACGACGCCCGCATCCGCGGCGGCAACTCGGGCGGACCGCTCGTCAACACGAAGGGCGAGGTCGTCGGCATCAACTACGCCGGCAACGACACCTACGACCAGAACCTGGCGATCGCGAACTCCGAGGCCCGCGAGGTCATCGAGCAGCTCGCCGCCGGCGAGAACGTGCTGAGCCTCGGCATCAACGGAACGGCGATCACCGACGACGAGGGCAACGGCCTCGGCATCTGGGTCAACTCCATCGCCTCCGGCGGCATCGCCGACGAGGCGGGCGTGCAGGCGGGCGACCTCCTCACCCGCATGGAGGGCGTCAGCCTCGGCACCGACGGCACCATGGCGGACTACTGCGACGTGCTGCGCACCCACGGCCAGGAGGCCACCCTCTCGGTGGACGTCTACCGCCCGTCGGAGGACATCATGTACCGGGGCCAGATGAACGGCGACCCGCTGGAGGCTGTCAGCGTCCCGCAGGCCGGCGGTGGCAACAGCGGCGGCGGCGGCGACGACCCGAACGGCGGCTCGACCGGCACGTTCTCCTCGGTCACCGATGACACCGGCTCCCTGCAGATGGACGTCGAGGACACCTGGGAGCTCGACACCACGGTCTTCGAGGGACCGGACGGCGCCCAGTACGCGCGCATCGAGGCCTCACCGGACCTGAACGGGTACATCAGCGGCTGGGATGTGGGCGGCGTCTCGCTCTACGCCTCGAACGCCCCCAGCTCGACGCCGGACGACTGGTTCTCCTGGACGGACTCCATCGCCTCCGACGCCGGCTGCGTGCTCGACGCGGAGGAGCCCTTCGATGACGGGTACCACAACGCCACCTACCGGTACTACACCGACTGCGCGGGCGGCGCCGATTACCTGGTCCTCTCCGGCTACTCCTACGCGGGCGACTACCTGGTGACCCTCACCGCCACGATGGTCACGCAGGAGGACGTCGACGCCATGAACAGGGCGGTCGGCAGCTTCATCGCCGCCTTCTAGCCCCGACAGCAACATCCCATCACCACCCACCCACCCACGGGGCGGCCGGAGCGATCCGGCCGCCCCCTTCTCGTTCTATGCCTGGTCAGAGCGGTAATTACAGATCGATTGCATGCCGCGCCGATGCCCTCGGAGGATCGCTGAGCCTCCCTAGCGTTGAGGCCATGACCACCGATCTGCCCCTCCTCGCCCGCTCCGCCGCCGTCGCGCTCCTCACCGGCACGGCGATCCTCCTCGCCGGCTGCGCCGCCCCGACCGCGGGAGCGGTCGACGGCCCTGCCGCGACGAGCGGCCCCGCCCAGCCCGCCGAGGACCCGGCCGGGCAGCCCGCACAGGAACCGGCGGGGGAGCCCGACGTTCCGTTCGGCGATGCCGACTCCTGGCTCTACGGCCTCCAGGAGGCCTCCTCCGCCCTCAGGGCGACGCTCGGCGAATGGGACGACTCCGGCTGCACCGTCGCCGCCGCCATCGACGGCGAGTACCTCTGCACGGGCGCGCTCACCTCGTCGGCGATCCTCGCGGCGAACATCGACGAGCTCTTCGCATCGGTCGGCGACCAGGGCTTCTCGTCCGCCGATCTGGCGGGGCTCGAGCCCGTCGGGGTGGCCGCCGCAGCCGGTGCGGCCGCCCACGCCGCCTGGGTGGACGCGGAATGCAACTGGGAGGCGAGCCCCGAGTGCACGCCCGCCGCGGAGGACGTCCTCGCCGCTGTGACCTCGCTCCGCGACGCCCTGGACACGTGGGCCGCGTGACCGCCGCCCTCGATGGCCGGGAACGCCGCCGGGCGTAGGCTGACGGCGTGAGCGGCGCCCCCGAGACCTCGCGCCCGGCCGTCCCGCCCCGGGCCGCCCAGCCGGTCAGCGACAGGGTCCTGACGGTGCCCAACCTGCTGAGCGTCGGGCGCCTGGCACTCGTACCGGTGTTCCTCCTCCTGCTGCTGCAGGGGGACGACGTGGCGGCCCTCGTGGTGCTCGTCGTGGCCACCTTCACCGACTACCTCGACGGCTGGCTGGCCCGCCGCTTCTCGCAGATCACCCGTCTCGGGCAGCTCCTCGATCCCGCGGCCGACCGGCTCTTCATCTTCGCGACCCTGCTGGGTCTCGCCGGCCGCGGGATCGTCGAATGGTGGCTGGTCGCGGTCATCCTGGGCCGGGACGTGTTCCTCGCGGTGCTCGGCATCATCCTGGCCAACGCCGGCTACGGGCCGCTGCCCGTCCACCACCTCGGCAAGGTCGCCACCTTCTGCCTCTTCTACGCCCTGCCGGTCCTCGTGCTGGCCCAGGCGTTCCCCGCCATAGCGTTCGTGGCGGCCCCGGCCGGCTGGGCGTTCGCGGCCTGGGGAGCATTCCTGTACTGGTGGGCGGGAGCCATCTACGCCGTCGAGACGGTCCGGGTGGTGCGCATCCCGGCGGACGACGACGCCGCCGCATCCGCTAGGGTGGCACCCTGAAGGAGGTAGCCCTATGGGAGATCCCCGCGATGGAGCCGGGAACGCCGGCGATCCTCGGACGCAGCGCTTGCCGTACTCGAACCTGAACGCCGACACGACGGCGTCCTTCGGCGACGACTTCCTCGGCCAGGTCGCCGCCATGGACACCCGGACCAACACCGAGGAGCAGACCGCCATCGGCGCGCTGCCCTCCGGCTCGGCGCTCCTCGTCGTGCGGCGCGGTCCGAACAGCGGTGCCCGGTTCCTCCTCGACTCGGACCTCACCACCGCGGGCAGGCACCCGAGCTCCGACATCTTCCTCGACGACGTCACCGTCTCGCGCAAGCACGCCCAGTTCGTGCGGCACGGCACGGTGTTCGAGGTCAAGGACCTCTCGAGCCTCAACGGCACCTACTACGACGGTGTCCGCATCGACACCGCCCTGCTCACCGATGGCGCCGAGGTGCAGATCGGCAAGTTCCGGCTGACGTTCTACGCGTCCCGTCACGACCTGGCACACGCCGGCGCCCGCTGAGTCATGTCCACGTCGCTCGCCCGCGCTCAGGGGGCCGGTGGACAGACTGTCCCTCTGCTCAACATCGGGCAGGTGCTGGCCAAGCTGAAGCCCGAGTTCCCCGACCTGTCCCCGTCGAAGCTGCGCTTCCTCGAGGAGCAGCGGCTCGTGTTCCCGTCGCGGACCGAGTCGGGCTACCGCAAGTTCTCGCCCCGCGATCTCGAGCGGCTGCGGCTCATCCTCACCATGCAGCGGGACCACTACCTGCCGCTCAAGGTGATCCGCTCCTATCTCGCCGACCTGGACGCCGGCAAGAACCCGGCCTGGCCGGGAGCGACGGCCCCCGCAGGCCCGTCCATGCTCAGCACCGAGCGGCGGTACACCAGGGACGAGCTGCTCCGTGAGGCGACGGCGTCGTCCGCGCTGCTCGACGAGGCGGTCGCCGCCTCCCTGCTGCCGGCCGGTGAGGTGTACAACGACGATGCTCTCGGCGTGCTGAAGGCCCTCGCCGAACTGCGCCGGGTCGGCATCGAGCCGCGGCACCTCCGTGGCTTCCGCGCCGCCGCCGAGCGGGAGGCCGCGCTCCTCGAGACCGCGGTGCTGCCCGTCGTCCGCCGCCGCGACGGCAGCGGACGCGTCCGCGGCGCAGAGCTCGCGGTGGAGCTCGCCGGCCAGCTGGACGTGGTGCGCTCGAGCCTCATCCGCGCCTCGCTCGACCGCCTCAGCTGACCGCGCGCCCCCATCCTCCGGCGGGCCGCCCCAGTCTCGCCGGGGACCCCCCATTCCGCGGGGGGAAGCCCGACACGCCGGGGAGAAAAACAACGATGTAATTGCCGGGGCCTCCCCACGTCGGTACCGTTGAGTAATTCCTGAGATGAACGGTAGGCACCACCAATGAGTGAACTCAGCCGTAGCGACGATCGCTACGACCTCGGGCTGCTGTTCACGGACGGGATGCCCCAGCTCGCCGAGAACGAGGGCTTCCGCGGTGCGGTCGCCGCGCGGGCCGCCGGCATCAGCTACCGCCAGCTCGACTACTGGGCTCGCACCGGCCTGGTCGAGCCCACCATCCGCGGCGCCGCCGGCTCCGGCTCGCAGCGCCTCTACGGCTTCCGGGACATCCTCGTCCTGAAGCTGGTGAAGCGGCTCCTCGACACGGGGATCTCGCTGCAGCAGATCCGCACCGCCATCGACCAGCTCCGCGAGGCCGGCGTCAGCGACCTCGCCCAGACGACCCTGATGAGCGACGGCGCCTCCGTCTACCTGTGCACATCCAACGACGAGGTCATCGACCTGGTCAGCCGCGGGCAGGGCGTCTTCGGCATCGCCGTCGGCAAGGTGCTCCGCGAGGTGGAGTCGAGCCTCGTCGAACTGGACACCCAGTCGCTCGACCCGCAGGACGAGCTCGCCCAGCGGCGCGCCGCCCGCGTCGCCGGCTGACGCCTCCCTCCCTCTCCGCTGAGGTGCCAGTCGGTGCTGGCATCTCACTGAGTTCCCGGCACCGACTGGCATCTCGGCGGCGGACCGCGTCCGTAACGTCACTGGCAGCGGGCGCGGCGCTCTGCCAGGCTCGGGCGCGTGACCGAGTACCGTGCAGTGTTCGACGCCGACGTCCGCTTCGCAGGCGGGGGAGGCCTCACCGCTGAAGGCTTCCGCCTCGACCTGCCGTCCGCGGATCTTCCCTCCGATGCGATAGCCCGCCTGTTCGTGCGGCACCTCGGGCTCGCCATGGTGGGGGAGGTGCGGCTCGACAGGCTGCAGATCGTCGCGGAGGCCCACAAGGGCAGCCGCGGAGTGCCCGTGATCCCGAAGTCGGCGTCCCCGCTCGTCGACCTCAGCCACCCGATCCGCGAGGGTCTCGTCACCTACCCCGGTCTGCCCGCACCCACGGTCACGCCGCATCTCACCCGCGAGGCGTCCCGCGACGTCTACGCACCGGGCACCGAGTTCGCCCTCGACGTCATCACGATGATCGGCAACACGGGCACCTACCTCGACAGCCCGTACCACCGCTACGCGGACGGCGGCGACCTGGCGAGTCTCTCTCTCGACCAGCTGGTCGGCCTGCGCGCCGAGGTGTTCCGGCTCACCGACCTCGACAGGCGGGGGATTCCCGCCGAGGTCCTCGCCGATCGCGACCTGCGCGGTGCCGCCGTGCTGCTGCACACCGGCTGGGACGTGCACTTCGGCGCACCCGAGTACGGCCAGGGCGCCCCGTTCCTCACCGGCGACGCCGCCGACTACCTGATCGAGCAGGGCGTCGCACTCGTCGGCATCGACTCGGTCAACATCGACGACTCCACCCCGGAGGCGAACGGCGAGCGTCCCGCGCACTCCCGACTGCTCGCGGCGGGCATCCCGATCGTCGAGCACCTCGCGAACCTCGGCCAGGTGCCGGCGAGCGGCGCCACCTTCACGGCGGTGCCGCCGCGGGTCGAGCGCTTCGGCACCTTCCCGGTGCGCGCCTTCGCCCTGCTGCCCTAGCGAACGGCGGGGCTCACCTGCCCTCACTCCCTCCGGCCGCGCTCGGCCGGAGGGAGTGAGGACGGGTGCAGGCGGTCAGGCCTGGGCGGTGTTGGTGGCCTCGAGCTCGGCGTACTCGCCGACCCGGCCGGTCCGCATCACGCGGTCGAGGAGCTGGTCGAACATCCGAGCCATCTCCTGGGCGCTCTCGCCCGGCCAGATGTGCAGCGGCTTGGCCGCGCCCTGCGCCTGCTGCAGCGACGTGCGCTCCGGCAGCTGCGGGCTGAGCACGAGCGGCCCGAACATGTCGCGCAGCTCCTTGATCCGGAACTGGTGCTCCAGCGATTGGACGCGCGCGCGGTTCACGATGATGCCGAGCGGCTGCAGGCGCGGGCTGAGGCCGCGGCGGATCTCCTCGATCGCGCGCAGCGCGCGGTCGGCGGCCGCGACCGAGAACAAGCCCGGCTCGGTGACGACGGCGACCCTGTCACTCGCCGCCCACGCGGTGCGGGTCAGTGCGTTGAGGGAGGGCGCGCAGTCGATGAGCACGAGGTCGTAGTCGTGCTCGACGCTCGCCAGAGCCTCCTCGAGCTTCCAGATGTCGCGGATGCTCGGGTGCGGCCCGTCGAAGTTGATCGCGGAGGGGCTGCCCACCATCACGTCGATGGTGCCGGAAC
>DATCMN010000487.1:0-5561 GCA_036563405.1 Naasia sp.
GGGGGCGGCTGCTGCTCGCCAAGCTGGAGCGGCGGGCAGCCGGCTTCGGCGCCCGCACCGTGGTGCTCGACACGAACGCGAGCCTGGAGGCGGCGGGCGGCCTGTACCGCTCGAGCGGCTACACCGCGGTCGAGCCGTACAACGACAACCCGAACGCCACCCACTGGTACCGCAAGCAGCTCAGCTAGCCGCTGACCGGGGGAACACCCGATGCGCGTGAGTTGGCAGTTTCGGCTGTCAACTCGCCGAGTTGACAGCCGCAACTGCCGACTCACGGGGTCAGACGGGCTGGGGCTCCGGGAGGCCGGTGCGGAGCTCGACCGGGAGGTGCCCCAGGTCGTTGTGCACGACGAGGACCGGGGGCTTCGCGGAGCGGACCCGGATGATGGTGAGGCCGCAGTTGGCCTGGTTGATGCCGAGCCAGCGCCACTCCGGGGCGTCGAAGACGTGCCGGACGAACCAGCCGATGACGAAGTTGTGGGTGATCAGCAGGTCGTGCCGGTCGCCGCGGGCCGGAGCGAAGAACTCGTCGACGGCGTCGGACATCTGGGCGCGCCCTGCCTCGATCTCCGCCTCGGTGACGGAGTGGAACCAGGTCTCGAACGCGTGCGGCAGGTCGGGCGTCGGGCCTGAGGGCACGCAGTCGAACAGCAGCGCTGACGGCTTCGGCTGCAGCGCCGGCATGCGCTCGGCGAGCACCTGCGCGGTCTCCTGGGCCCGCCGGAGCGGGGAATGCCAGGCACCGGTGAACGGCACTCCGCTCAGCCGCTCGGCGATCCGCTCCGCCTGCCGGCGTCCCCGCGGGGAGAGCGGCCCGTCCGGCATGCCGTGCTCGGCGTCCAGCTGCTCGCCGTGGCGCACCAGGTAGAGGTAGTGGGACACGCGTGTCCTTCCCGGTCAGACGGCCGCCGGGACGGCGGGCGTCCCGAGACCCTCGAGGAGTTCGGCGTCGGCGGACCCCACCGCGGCCACCGAGAGGGGGCGCCCGAGGAGCTCGACCGCCAGGTCCTGCACGTCTCCCGCCGTGACGGCTTCGAGGCGCCGGACGTGCTCCTCCAGGCCGAGAAACTCGCCGGTGCCGATCTCGGCGCGGGCCAGCCGCGACATGCGCACCTCGGAGTCCTCCAGGGCGAGCGCCGCCGATCCGGACAGCTGGCCGACGGCACGCTGCAGCTCGACCTCGGTCAGCGGACGCTCGGCCAGGCCGGCGAGCTCGCCGAGCATCAGCTCGGCCACCGCGGTCACGTTGGCGGACGACGTGGCCGCCGACATGCCCATCACGCCGGTGTCCGAGTAGGACGCTGCGAAGGAGTACACGGAGTAGGCGAGGCCGCGACGCTCGCGGATCTCCTGGAACAGCCGAGACGACATGCCGCCGCCCAGCACTGCGTTCAGCACGGCGAGGACCGTACGGCGCGGATCCGTCACGGTGAGGGCCGGCATGCCGAGGAGCAGATGCGTCTGCTCGGTGGGCCGCTCGGTGACAGTGGTGGCGGCGCCGCGAGCGATCTGCGCGGGGCCGCTCGGACGGCGGGGCTCGGGCGCGCTTCCGGCGTCGAGATCCCATCCGGACGCGCGGAGCGCCGCCACGGCATCCCGTACCAGCGTGTCGTGGTCGACGGCCCCCGCCGCGGTGACGACGAGCCGCTCCGGGCGGTAGGAGGCGCGGTAGTGGGCTGCGACCCCGTCGCGCGTCGCAGCGTTGATCGTCGCCGGGTTGCCGCCGATCGGGCGGCCGAGAGGGTGCGGGCCGAGGACGGCCTCGAAGAACCGCTCCCCCGCGACGTCGCCCGGGTCGTCCTCCGCGGCGGCCAGCTCCTCGAGGATCACGCCGCGCTCCGTCTCGAACTCGACGGGGTCGAGGAGGGAGGCGGCGACCATGTCAGCGAGCACCTCGAGAGCCATGGGCAGCGAGCGGGAGCCGACCTTCGCGTAGTAGCTGGTGTGCTCCTTCGCGGTGGCGGCGTTGTGCTCGCCGCCGACGGCGTCGAAGGCGACGGCGATGTCGAGCGCTGTGCGGGACGGCGTGCCCTTGAACAGCAGGTGCTCGAGGAAGTGGGTGGACCCGAGAGCGGCTGGCGCCTCGTCGCGTGAGCCGGACGGGATCCAGAAGCCGACGCTCGCGCTGCCCGCGCCCGGCACCTGCTCGGTCAGCACCCGCACGCCGCTGGGCAGGACGGATCGGCGGATCCGCGTCCCCGCCTCGAGGACGGTGAGTTCGGGCTCATCGAGAGGAAGAGCCACCGCGCTGATCATCCCGTCCAGCCTATGTCACCCTCCCGGCAGGGGGTTCGGCACCCGAATTGGGGTAGGTCTTAATGAGGACAAACAGACTTGTCTGTCCCCACTCTCCTGCTATCTTTTCCAAGCGGTCCTCCCCCGGGACCGCACACAACACCAGGGCACTACCCTCCCTGGCTCAACGGATCCACGGTGCCCCCACACCATGGTCCTTGCCGGACCGGCATCGCCGGACGGCTGAGAGGTCGCCTTCGAGCGACCAGGAGGAGAGACGCCGTGGCGGCTGACGCCCCCATTCCAGCCGCCCGGCGCCCCTCTGCCGCAGGCCTGAAGCTCCTTCAGGTCGCGGACACGCTCTTCTACTCCGACGGCATCCACACCGTCGGCATCGACCGCATCATCGCCGAGGCCGGCGTCACCAAGGCCACCTTCTACAAGCAGTACGGCTCGAAGGACACCCTGATCCTCGAGTACATCGCTGCACGCGACGCTCAGGTGCGGACATCGATGGCGGAGCTCGCGAAGCGGGAGGGCGAGCCTGCCGCCACGCTGCGGGCACTGATCCAGGCGATCATCGCCGACACCGGCCGCTCGGACTTCCGCGGCTGCCCCTTCCTCAACGCGGCAGCGGAGTTCAGCGACCCTGAGCATCCCGTGCGCCGGGCCATCGTCGCCCACCGCGACTGGTTCACGGGGTTCCTCGAGAATCTGCTCGCCGACGCCGGGCACCCCGCCCCCGGCGCCGCCGCCGACGAGTTCTACGTGCTCCGCGACGGGGCGATGGCGGGCGGCTACGCGGGCGACCCGATCGCCGCGACCTCCGCCCTCACGCGCGCGTCCGAGCGGATCCTGGCCGAGGTCCCCGCCCGCTGATGCGGTCTGTACCCCGTTCCGGAGGATCGGGGTTCAGTAGGCGGTGGCCCGGTCCAGTGCCGCGACCTGCGCGCGGGTGAGATGCACAGTCGCGGCCTGCACGAGGTCCCGCACCTGCTCGGGCCGGCTCGCGCTCACCACGGGGGCGGTGACGAGCGGCTTGGTGAGCAGCCAGGCGAGCGCGGTCGTGGCCGGCGATACGCCCTGCTGTGCGGCGACATCCTCGAGGACGGCCAGCACGCGGAAGCCCTTCTTGGTGCGGTGCTGCTCGACGTGCTTGGACCGGGAGTGCGCGTCCGACGCCTTCGAGTCACGTCCGCGGCTGCGGTACTTGCCGGTGAGGAAGCCGCTCTCCAGTGCGAGGTACGGCACGACGGCGAGGCCCTGGGCTTGGGCGACGGGCAGCAGACTCCGCTCGAAACCCTCGCGGGTGAGCAGGCTGTAGTGCGCCTGGATGCCGGCGAACCGCGGCAGCAGCAGCTGGCCGGCGGTGACCCGGGCCTCCATCAGGCGCTCCGGCGAGAAGCCGGATGCGGCGACGTGGCGCACCTTGCCCGCGCGCAGCAGCGCGTCGGCGGCGGTCAGGCTCTCCTCGAGCGGGACCTCGAGGTCGTCGAGGGCGAAGTGCAGCAGGTCGACGTGCTCCACCTGCAGGCGGCGCAACGACGCCTCGGCGGCGCGGAGAATGTTCTGCGCGGACAGGCCGGGGAACTCGGCACCCCGTCCGATCTTGGTGGACAGCACGATCCTGTCCCGGTTGCCGCGGTCCTTCAGCCAGTTGCCGATCAGCATCTCGCTGCGGCCGGCCGCATACCTGTCCGCGGTGTCGAGGAAGTTGCCGCCCGCCTCGGCGTAGCCGTCGAGGATCCGCATGGTGGACTCGGGGCTCGCGGTCCAGCCGAAGGTCGCCCCGCCGAGCGCGATCGGGAAGACGGAGAGATCGGTGTCGCCGAACGGGCGGAGGCGGTGCCGGCGGGGCGGCTCGTCGAGCAGCGGCCGGGTCTCGGTGGCCGCCATCTCGGCGAGCGAGCGGGACACCACGCCGAGCGCCTCCGCGACAGCAGGCTCGCGCTCCGCGACGGAGACGTGCGGGATGCTGGCCGGCCTGCGCACGATCGGCTGACGCGGCGGCCGCGGTTCGGCGGGCCCCGCCTCGGCCTCGATCGGCCAATCCCAGAGCGGGAGCTGCTCCCACAGCGGGGCGCGGTCGGACTCGGCCACTCGCCCCTCCCCTCAGGACACTGGCGCAGGTGGCGCCTGTTCCGAGCGGGCGGCCTGGCAGAGGACGGCCGCCGCCCTCCCAGACTACCCGCGCGGAGAAGACCCGCCCGCGCGTTCCGTTCATCCTTCCCGAGCGGGACGCATCCCGCACGCCCCCGTACGGGAGGAATCAGGTGGTGACCTTGTCGAGCAGCGCCAGGTGGTGGCGGCTCAGCTGGACCTCGACGGCGGGGATCATGTCGAGGAGCGCCGGACCGTCCTTGGCACGGACGACGACGGCGGCCACGTGCGGCCGGCTCAGCACCCAGGCGATCGCGACGCGCCCGATGTTCTCGCCGACGTCGTGCGAGATCGTCTCGAGCGTGTCGAGCACCTTGTTGCCGCGCCGCCCGACGTAGCGGAGGGCTGCGGCGAACATCGGGGAGCTCGGCAGGTCGTCCCGGGTGCGGAAGTCACCGCGCAGATAGCCGCTCGCGAGCGGCAGCCGCGCGAGCATGCCCAGCCGGTAGGAGTCGATGACCGGGGCGAGCTCCGCCTCGTAGCGGCGGCGCTCCAGCAGGTTGTACTCGGCGAAGACCGCCTCCGGCCAGGGCAGGCCGAGGGTCGTGGCGACGCGCTGAGCTTCGAGCAGGCGCGCGCCTGAGAAGTCGGAGACTGCGAGGTGGCGCACCTTGCCGGCCGCCATCAGCTCGGCGACCGCGGTGAGCGACTCCTCGAGCGGCGTCTCCGGGTGGTCGCCGTCGAACGAGAGGATGTCGATGAAGCCGGTCCGCAGGCGCTCCAGGGAGGCGTCGACGGCGGCCAGGATGGTGCGGCGGCGGAGTCCGGGGGCATCCGGGTGCCGGCCGATCTTCGTGGCGATGACGACCCTGTCGCGCTGCGGGTGGCGGTCCAGCCACGCGCCGATCATCACCTCGCTGCGGCCGCCCGCGTAGTGGTCGGCGGTGCTCACGAGTGTTCCGCCGGCCGCATGGAACTCGTCGAGGACTTCGATCGCGGCGTCGAATCCGGCGGTCCAGCCGAACACCGAACCGTCGATCGCGTAGGGGAACACGCCGACGCCGGTGTTCCCGATCTGACGGCTCACCGGGGTGGGAGCTACGGCGTTCATCGCGCTCCTCCTCCCTGACGACTGTCGGGCCCGAGTTTACGCGGAATCCGACACGCCGACGCCCCCTTTCCGTTGCGGACCGGGCCCCCTACGCTCCGCGCCGGCATCGCGGAAC
>DATCMN010000494.1:0-1651 GCA_036563405.1 Naasia sp.
GTTCCGCCGTACTCCCGGCCGTAGGCGCCGATCGGGGCGTTGCCCGCTTCCGTCCCGGACGGGACCACGTCGGCCACCGGAGCCAGGTCGAGGGTGATGCCGGCGGACGCGAGGGAGGCGCCGAGGTCGGCGGCGAGGGCGGCCAGTTCGTCCGGGGGCAGTGCGCCCTGCTCGCGCGCGGAGGGCAGCCGGTCGAACCCCTCGCCTTGGAGCGTCTGGACGGCCCCGCCCTCCTGGTCGACGGCGACCCACGGCCGAGGACCGGTCGCCGCGCCCTGCCAGCGCTCGGTGACGGCGGCGATCTCGGTGGCCGGCGCCTGCGAGCGCCCGGCCAGGAAGACCCCGCCCACCCCGGCGTCCACCAGCGCGTCACCGGCATCGAGGTCGTCCAGACGGACGCCGATGACGAACAGCTGCGCCACCTGCGCGCGGCGGTCGAGCGAGGCGAGGACGTCGTCGACCTGCTGGTCCAGGGCGTCCGCCGGACCACTGGTCGGCGCGGGCGTGGTCGTCGGTGCGGTCGAGGAGGGGACCGTGGTGCCGGCGCTCCCTGCCGAGCCGCCGGACGAGCCGCCGCAGGCGGGAAGGAGGAGGCAGAGGACCGCCAGCGCGACGGCCGGGCGACCCGGACCGCGCGGCACCTGCATGACGCCATCCTGGCGCATGCCCTCTACGGTCGGAGCATGGCTGGCGAGCAGGAGCGGACAGAGCCGGAGCGGGAACCGGAGGGCGGGTCCACCGGCACGGGTGGCCTGGTGGGACGCTCCATCGAGGAGTTCGTGCACCAGTTGCGCGGCTTCACCGACCGGGCGCGCGCCGTCGCCGGATCGGTGCCCGGACGCCTGCCGCTGCCCGCCCTGCCGAGCCCGCCCGGGGCGATGTCCGCCGCCCAGCTGAAGGCGATCGCCCAGACCGTCCGTGCCCAGCGGCAGTCCATCACGGCCATCCGCGCCCAGTTGGATGCCTTCGACGAGCAGCTCGCCGTGTTCGAGCGGATCCTCGACCCGCTGGTGGAGTGGAGCTCGACGTGGGCACGGCTGGAGGAGGCGGTGGGCGACCTCGTCCGCCGGGACGGGGCCGACGGCCGGGACGGCTCGGAGAAGGGCTGACTCAGGCGCCGGAGCGGGTGGCCGCACCCCAGTCGTCGTCGTCCTCGTCGTCCCGTGGACGGCGCCGCAGCAGTCCGGTCACCGAGCCGACGCGGGCCTGTGCCTGGCGCAGCCCGGAGATCAACGGCATGAGGTCGTCGTGGATCCGCCGCAGGGTGTCGGGGACGGTGTCCATCGCCGGGTCGTCGAGCACCTTGCCGACCCGTTCGAGGCCCGGCTTGAGTGCGCGCACCGGCTCCTCGAGCTCCTCGACCAGTCCTTCGAGCCGTTCGGCGATCCGCTGCGCCGACTCGATCGTCTCCCGGGCCATGGTGGTGGCCTGGGTGAGTTCGCGGACGGTCCCGTTCAGGTCGCTGAGCGTCCGCGGCAGCTGGGCCAGCGCCTCGGTCTGGGTCTGCAGCAGGCTCAGCAGGTCGCTGAGCCCCGGGATGCGGGGCATGCCCATCCCGCGGAAGGGATCCACGGCTTCACCGTCCGGGACCGCGATGCGTAGCGCAACCCCGTGCGGAGGAGAGAGGCGGCCCAGCGGCCGTCGTCTTGAC
>DATCMN010000525.1:0-19291 GCA_036563405.1 Naasia sp.
GGCAGATATCGGCATCACAAGGGCGGGCTGTACGACGTGCTCGGGGTCGCCCGGCATTCGGAGACCGAGGAGGAGCTCGTCGTCTACCGCGCGCTGTACGGCGATGAGGGCCTGTGGGTGCGCCCGAGGGCCATGTTCGAGGAGACTGTCCACGTGGGCGGCACGCGCGTCGCGCGCTTCGCCCCGGTCGAGGAGGACTGACGATGGCGGGCACCGCGGTGGAGCTGCAGGTCGGCGAGCACACCGTGCGGGTCTCCAGCCCGGAGCGCGTGTACTTCCCGGCACGGGGCGAGACGAAGCTCGACCTGGTCAACTACTACCTCGCCGTCGGGGACGGCATCGTGAACGCGGTGCGTGAGCGGCCCTGCATGCTGCACCGCTACCCGACCGGGATCGGCGGGGAGAAGATCCATCAGAAGCGGCTTCCCGCAGGCGCACCGCCGTGGATGGAGACGGTGCGCGTGTTCTTCCCGCGCTACAAGCGCACCGCCGACGAGCTCTGCGTCACCGAACTGGCCCATGTCATCTGGGCGGTCCAGATGTCGACTGTCGAGTTCCACCCGTGGAACAGCCGACGCGCGGACACCGAGAGCCCGGACGAGTGGCGGATCGACCTCGACCCCATGCCCGACTGCACGTTCGACACGGTGCGGAGGGTCGCCGCGGTCGCCCATGAGGTCCTGGAGGAGCTGGGCGCTGTCGGCTGGCCGAAGACGTCGGGGGGCAGCGGCATCCACATCTACGTGCGCATCAAGCCGGACCACGGGTTCGACGATGTCCGCCGCGCCGCGCTCGCCTTCGCCCGTGAGGTGGAGCGCCGCGCGCCCCACGAGGCGACCACCGAATGGTGGCGCCGCGACCGGGATCCGTCGAGCGTGTTCGTGGACTACAACCAGAACGCCCGGGACCACACGATCGCCGCCGCCTATTCGGTGCGCGGCAACCCGGAGGGCACGGTGTCGACGCCGCTGCGCTGGGACGAACTGCAGGACGCAGAGCCCCGCGACTTCACCATAGCGACGGTGCCGGACCGCTTCGCCCGGCTCGGCGATCTGCACGCCGGCATCGACGAGGCGGTGTTCGACATCGCTCCGCTCCTCGAATGGGCG
Organism: Naasia sp.; assembly: GCA_036563405.1. Classification (GTDB taxonomy): domain Bacteria; phylum Actinomycetota; class Actinomycetes; order Actinomycetales; family Microbacteriaceae; genus Naasia. Next base: position 1,110 of record DATCMN010000525.1, read on the forward strand.
GACCGCGACGAGCGGGAGGGCCACGCTCCTCCCCCGCCGCCGGAGGACGACGACACCTGACAGTGCCGCAGCGCTTCCGTCAGACCTTGGGCGGGAGGGTGCGGGCGTACGCGACCCCGAGATCCACCCAGTCGGAGAGGGTCGTCTCGTCCTGCAGGACGGGCGCTTCGATCTCGAGCCAGCCTTTCAGGTCCCGGCCGCGCATCACCATCGGCTTCGCGCCCGGCTCGGTGAGGAGCCGCTCCGTGTCGGCGGCGGCGCAGCGCACCATGAGCGCGCCCTCGGAGCCGGCCGCGACTGCCATGTGCCCGCCGACGAGGAACGCGAGCCCGCCGAACATGCGCTTCTCGGTGACCGCTGGATCATCCCCCACACGGGTCCGGATCCGATCGGCGAGTGCCTCGTCGTACGCCATCCAGCCATAGTGGCGGAGCACGTCCACCGAGGCGAGAGGTGTCGGCGGATCCGCTGCAAGCCGAAGAGCGCCGCCCCTGCCCGGGACGACGCTCTTCGATCTGTGGAGACGAGGGGAATCGAACCCCTAACCCCCGCCGTGCAAAGGCGGTGCTCTGCCAATTGAGCTACGTCCCCGTGCTGGTCGGGATCGGCTTTCGTCGGTCCCTTCCACGGCAGGTGGGTGACGCGAGGGTTTCAACAGTCGCGTGGGGCTACGAGGACTTGAACCTCGGACCTCTTCGTTATCAGCGAAGCGCTCTAACCGCCTGAGCTATAGCCCCGTTTTCAGCCGTACCGACTTTACCCCACCAGCACGGCAGGGGCTAATCGGGGTGCCCGCCGCGGAAGCAGCGGCGGGCGGTCGGTGCTACTGGTTGGTGAAGCCGACGAGCAGGCCGCCGGTGATCTTGACGCTGAGGTTGTACAGCACCGTCGCCAGCGCGCCGAGGGCGGTGCCGACGATGACGTTGAGGATCGCGATCACGAGGGTGAACCCGAGCACCTGGGCCAGGCCGAACGTCTCGGTGAGGCTGAAGCTCGTCTCACCCGACACTTCCCCGAACAGCCTGCTCAGCTGGTCGAAGATGCCGGTCTGGGCGAGCACCATCCAGATGAGGAAGGTCCCGACGATCAGCACGATGCCGAGCGCGAGCGCGACCAGGAAGGACAGCTTCACCGCCGACCAGAAGTCGATGTAGACCAGCTTGAGACGGACCTGCTTGGTGCTCACCGTCTTGGACGATTTCTTCGCGAGCTTCTCCGCGACACTAGTCATCCTCGCCCTTCCCTGCGTCGCCCGTTCCGGCCGACGTTGCTGTGTCCTCGGCACCCACCGCGCCCGCGTCAAGATTACGTTCAGAGTTCTTCGCAACCGCGATGATTTTGTCCTCGTCGCCGAATCGGGCGAAAACTACTCCCATCGTGTCGCGACCCTTCGCCGGAACTTCGGCGACGGCGGACCGGACCACCTTGCCGCCGGCGAGGACGACGAGCACCTCATCGGTCTCTTCGACGATGAGAGCGCCGGCGAGGTCCCCGCGCGATTCCTCGAGTTTCGCGACCTTCACGCCCAGTCCCCCGCGGTTCTGCAGTCGGTACTGGTCGAGGGAGGTGCGCTTGGCGTAGCCGCCTTCGGTGACGACGAACACGTAGGCGCCCTGCTCGGCACCGCTGCCGGAGACGACGGACGCGCTCAGCAGCTCGTCCTCACCCCGGAAGTGCATGCCGATGACGCCGGACGTGCTGCGGCCCATGGGCCGGAGCGCCTCGTCGGTGGCGGTAAACCGGATGGACATGCCCTTCTTGGACACGAGCATCAGGTCGGAGTCCTCGTTGACGAGGAGCGCCGAGACCAGCTCGTCGCCCTCGCGCAGGTTGATGGCGATGATGCCGCCGGTCCGGTTCGTGTCGTACTCGGGGAGGCGGGTCTTCTTGAGCAGCCCCTGCCGGGTGGCGAGCACGAGGAACTGGGCCACCTCGTAGTCGCGGATGTCGAGCACTTCGGCTATCTGCTCGTCGGGCTGCAGCGCGAGCAGGTTGGCGACGTGCTGTCCCTTCGCGTCGCGGCCGCCCTCCTGCACCTCGTAGGCCTTCGCGCGGTAGACGCGGCCCTTGTCGGTGAAGAACAGCAGCCAGTGGTGCGTGGTGGTCACGAAGAAGTGGTCCACCACGTCGTCCGCGCGCAGCTGGGCGCCGCGGACTCCTCGGCCGCCGCGGTGCTGCTGGCGGTAGTTGTCGCTGCGCGTGCGCTTGATGTAGCCGCCTCGCGTGATCGTGAGGACCATCTCCTCTTCGGGGATGAGGTCCTCGACGGTCATGTCGCCGCCGTAGCCGAGGAGGATCTCGGTGCGCCGCTCATCGCCGAACTTGTCGACGATCTCGGCGAGCTCCTCGCTGATGATGGTCCGCTGCCGGCCGGGCTTTGCGAGGATGTCCTTGAAGTCGGCGATCATCCGCTCGAGCTCCGCGGCCTGGTCGATGATCTTCTGTCGCTCCATCGCCGCGAGCCGGCGCAGCTGGAGGCCGAGGATCGCGTTCGCCTGCAGCTCGTCGACCTCGAGCAGCTGGATGAGGCCGTCGCGGGCGTCGTCCGCGGTCGGGGACCGGCGGATGAGGGCGATGACCTCGTCGAGCATGTCGAGGGCCTTGAGGTACCCGCGCAGGATGTGGGCATCGGCCTCGGCCTTGCGGAGCCGGTACTGGGTGCGCCGGACGATTACCTCGACCTGGTGCTCCACCCACAGGGAGATGAAGCCGTCGAGCGGGAGGGTGCGCGGCACCCCGTCGACGATCGCCAGCATGTTGGCGCCGAAGTTCTCCTGCAGCTGCGTGTGCTTGTACAGGTTGTTGAGGACGACCTTCGCGACGGCGTCGCGCTTGAGCACGACGACGAGTCGCTGGCCGGTGCGGCCGGAGCTCTCGTCGCGGATGTCGGCGATGCCCGCGATCTTCTGATCCTTGACGAGCTCGGCGATCTTCACCGCGAGATTGTCGGGGTTCACCTGGTACGGGAGTTCCGTGACGACGAGGCAGGTGCGGCCCTGGATCTCCTCGACGTTGACGACCGCGCGCATGGTGATCGAGCCGCGCCCGGTGCGGTACGCGTCCTGGATGCCCTTGGTGCCGAGGATCTGCGCCCCCGTCGGGAAGTCGGGGCCCTTGATGCGCTGCAGGAGCGCGTCGAGCAGCTCCTCCCGGTTCGCATCCGGGTGCTCGAGCAGCCACTGGGCGCCCGAGGCGACCTCGCGCAGGTTGTGCGGAGGGATGTTCGTCGCCATCCCGACCGCGATGCCGACCGAGCCGTTGACCAGCAGGTTCGGGAAGCGGCTGGGCAGGACCACCGGCTCCTGCGTCTTGCCGTCGTAGTTGTCCTGGAAGTCGACGGTGTCCTCGTCGATGTCGCGGACCATCTCGAGGGCGAGCGGGGCCATCTTGGTCTCGGTGTACCGGGCGGCGGCGGCGCCGTCGTTGCCCGGGGAGCCGAAGTTGCCCTGGCCGAGGGCCAGCGGGTAGCGCAGGCTCCACGGCTGCACGAGCCGCACGAGGGCGTCGTAGATGGCGCTGTCGCCATGCGGGTGGTACTGCCCCATGACCTCGCCGACGACGCGCGCGCACTTGCTGAACGAGCGGTCCGGACGATAGCCGCCGTCGAACATCGCGTAGACGACACGGCGGTGCACCGGCTTCAGGCCGTCCCGCACATCGGGAAGCGCGCGGCCCACGATCACGCTCATCGCGTAGTCGAGGTAGGAGCGCTGCATCTCGAGCTGCAGGTCGACCTGCTCGATCCTGTCGGTCACTTGGTTCTCCTCAGTGTGGAGGGAGCTGTGGACAAATCCCACCGCTGTAATTCATGTCGTTCCCGGGCGCGCTGCGACCTGGTGCCGACCCTGGTGGCGGGATCAGATGTCGAGGAAGCGCACGTCTTTGGCGTTGCGCTGGATGAAGCTGCGCCGGGACTCGACGTCCTCACCCATGAGCGTGGAGAAGATCTCGTCGGCCGCTGCGGCGTCGTCGACGGTCACCTGGCGCAGGGTGCGCGTCTCCGGGTCCATGGTGGTCTCCCACAGCTCCTTGTAGTCCATCTCGCCCAGACCCTTGTAGCGCTGGATCCCGTTGTCCTTCGGGATGCGCTTGCCCTGGGCGATGCCGTCGGCGAGGAGCGCGTCACGCTCCCGGTCGCTGTAGACGTAGTCGTGCGGGGAGTTGGTCCACTTGAGCCGGTAGAGCGGCGGCTGGGCGAGGTAGACGTAGCCCTCCTCGATGAGCCCGCGCATGTAGCGGAACAGCAGGGTCAGCAGGAGCGTGGTGATGTGCTGGCCGTCGACGTCGGCGTCGGCCATCAGGATGATCTTGTGATAGCGCGCCTTCTCGGCGTTGAAGTCCTCGCCGATGCCGGTGCCGAAGGCGGTGATCATCGACTGGACCTCGGCGTTGGCGAGTGCGCGGTCGAGGCGGGCCTTCTCCACGTTCAGGATCTTCCCGCGCAGCGGCAGGATCGCCTGGTGGATCGGGTCGCGCCCGGTGCCGGCGGAGCCGCCGGCCGAGTCGCCCTCCACGAGGAAGATCTCCGAGACCTTCGGGTCCTTGCTCTGGCAGTCCTTGAGCTTGCCGGGCATGCCGCCACCCTCGAGGAGGCCCTTGCGTCGTGCGGTCTCCCGGGCCTTGCGGGCCGCGAGCCGTGCGGTAGCCGCCTGCAGCGCCTTCCGGATGATCTCCTTGGCCTGCGCGGGGTTGCGCTCGAACCAGTCGCCGAGCTGGTCACCGGTGACCCGCTGCACGAACGCCTTCGCCTCGGTGTTGCCGAGCTTGGTCTTCGTCTGGCCCTCGAACTGCGGCTCGCCCAGCTTGATGGAGATGACGGCGGTCAGGCCTTCGCGGACATCGTCGCCGGAGAGGTTGTCGTCCTTCTCCTTGAGGATGCCCTTGTCGCGCGCGTACTTGTTCACCAGGGTGGTCAGCGCTGCGCGGAAGCCCTCCTCGTGGGTGCCACCCTCGTGGGTGTTGATCGTGTTCGCGTAGGTGTGGACGCTCTCGGTGTAGCCGGTGGTCCACTGCATGGCGACCTCGAGCGAGATGCGGCGCTCCTTGTCCTCCGACTCGAACGCGATGATCTCGGCGTTCACGATGTCGGCGCGCTTGGAGGAGTTGAGGTACTGCACGTAGTCGACGAGTCCGTTCTCGTAGTAGAACTCGTGCCGGAGGGGCTCGACCTCCTCCGCCGGCTCGGCGACACCCTGATCGGGGTCCGAGTCGTCCGCGGCGGTGCGGCGCTCGTCGGTGAGGGTCAGCCGGAGTCCCTTGTTGAGGAACGCCATCTGCTGGAACCGCGTGCGCAGGGTCTCGTAGTCGAAGTCGACGGTCTCGAAGATCTCGTCGTTCGGCCAGAAGGTGATCGTGGTGCCGGTCTCCGTCGACTCCTCGCCCTGCTCGAGGGGAGCCGTCGGGACGCCGGACCGGAAGGACTGACGCCAGACGGAGCCCTGGCGGCGCACCTCGACATCGAGGCGGGTGGACAGGGCGTTCACCACCGAGCTGCCGACGCCGTGCAGGCCGCCGGACACGGCGTACCCGCCGCCGCCGAACTTGCCGCCCGCGTGGAGGACGGTGAGCACGACCTCCACAGTCGACCGCTTCTCCACCGGGTGGATGTCGACGGGGATGCCACGGCCGTTGTCGACCACCTTCACCGAGCCGTCGCGCCGGATGGTGATGTCGATGCTGTCGCAGTAGCCCGCGAGCGCCTCGTCCACCGAGTTGTCGACGATCTCGTACACCAGGTGGTGCAGACCGCGCGGACCCGTCGAACCGATGTACATCCCGGGACGCTTGCGTACCGCTTCGAGACCTTCGAGGACTTGGATGTCGCTCGCCCCGTAGCTGTTGTCCGGCATCGGCGTGTTCGTGTCTGTCATAAAAGTCCTGGCTCCCGCCGGTAGGCCTCGATTCTACCGCACCGGCGTGTCGTAAAGGGCGTGAACGGCCGTCTGAGCGCCGATCCGAGCCGCGGACAACTGATTTGCCCGGCTACCCGTAGGTATCGCGCGGACCACGCCCTGGAATCGATCTGGGGCCACGTTTCCAGGTAGGCCCACCGGGCCCCTGGAAGGTGATGCTCGCGATGCCGGCCTGCGGGTATCTCTGCGCAATGCGTGTCAGGATCTCCGTCCGCATGATCCGGAGCTGCGTCGCCCACGCCGTCGAGTCGCAGCTGACGGCGAGGACGCCGTCCTCCACACCCGTCGGCGTGGAGTGCGCGGCAGTCTCCGGACCGGCTATCTCCGCCCACGCGGAGATGAGGTCGGACTGCGCGAGCGTCGAGTCCCAGCCCATCGAGCCGGTCAGGCCCGAGAGCGTCTGACCGAGGGTCATCGGGTCGCGTCCGGCGCCGAACGGCACCGACTCGCCGTCCGCGGGCGTGCGCCTGCGCTTCGTGCGCCGGGTGAAGTTGGCCGTCGGCCCGCCGAATGCGGCGCGAAGCCGCAGATAGACGGAGCGGGCCTCCTCGACGATCTCGTCGTCGTCGCGCCTCACGACGCCTCCTCCTCGACGGGACCCACGATCGTGCCGGCCGAGATGCGGACCATGCTGCCGTGCAGCCTCTCCGGCACGTCCTCGGCGACGGCCGAGGTGATGAGCACCTGCTCGTAGCCGCCGATCGCCTCCGCGAGACGCAGCCGCCGGGGCGCGTCGAGCTCGGCGAAGACGTCGTCCAGGATGAGGACGGGGTCCCCCGAGCTCGACTCCGCCCGCAGGAGCTCCGCGGACGCCAGCTTCAGCGCCAGCGCGAACGACCACGACTCCCCGTGACTGGCGTATCCGCGGGCGGGCAGCGAGTTGAGCTCGAAGAGCACGTCGTCCCGATGCGGGCCGACCAGGGTCAGGGCACGCTCCAGCTCCCGGGGCCGGGCAGCGGCGAGAGCTGACGCGAACCTCTCGCGGAGGACGTCGAGGGTCAGGACGGCCTCCACCTGCTCGCCGCCCTCCTCATCCGACTCGGGACGGCCGGAGAGGATGCTGAGCTGGCTGCTCAGGCGGGGGCCGTGATCCGCGTCGACTATGGCCCGGTAGGCCGCAGCCACGTGCGGGCGCAGGTCGTCGACCAGCTGCAGCCGGGCGGCCAGGATCTGCGAACCGAAGTCGACGAGCCGCTCGTCCCACACGTCGAGAGTGCTGAGCGAGCCGGCCCTCGCGCCGGTCGCCCGAGCCGACTTGAGCAGGGTGTTCCTCTGGCGCAGAGATCTGTCGTAGTCCGCGATCACGCCGGACAGTCGAGGAGTCCGCAGGACGAGGAGCTCGTCGAGGAACCGCCGGCGACCCGACGGGTCTCCGCGCACCAGCGCGAGATCCTCGGGCGCGAAGAGCACGCTCGAGAAGTACCGCGGCAGCTCGCGCACCTTCGCCGGCGACCGCGAGATCTGGGCTTTGTTCGCGGCGGCGGCGTTGATCTGCAGCTCCACGAGGATCTCCCGATCCCCGTGACCGAGAAGCGCCCGGACTATCGCAGAATCCGCTCCGCGACGCACCAGTGCGAGGTCGCTCGACACCCGGTGGGAGCCGAGCGTGCTCAGGTAGCCGAGAGCCTCGACGAGGTTGGTCTTGCCTTGACCGTTGCTGCCGACGAGGACGTTGACGCCGTCGGGGAACTCCAGATCGGCTTCGCGGTAATTGCGGAAGTCGACCAGGTTGAGGCGCCGGACGTGCACGGCCTAGGCCTCCGGAGTCCGGATCAGCCGTCGGCGCTCGGCTTGACCGCGTGGCCGCCGAACTGCTGACGGAGAGCGGCGACCGCCTTCATCGCCGGCGACTCGTCCTGGCGCGACACGAACCTGGCGAAGATCGACGCCGAGATCGTCGGCACGGGCACGGCGTGCTCGATCGCCTCCTCGACGGTCCAGCGACCCTCGCCGGAGTCGGCGACGTAGCCTTCGATCTTGTCGAGCTCGGGGTCCTGGTCGAGCGCGCGGACGAGCAGCTCGAGCAGCCACGAGCGCACCACAGTGCCGCGCTGCCAAGCCTTGAAGGTCCCGGGCACGTCGTCGATGAGGTCGCTGCGCGCCTCGAGCAGCTCGAAGCCCTCCGCGTACGCCTGCATGAGTGCGTACTCGATGCCGTTGTGCACCATCTTCGCGTAGTGACCCGCGCCGACCGGTCCGACGTGGACGAAGCCCTCCTCGCGCGGACCCTCGGGGCGCAGGGCATCGAAGATCGGCATGGCGCGCTCGACGTTCTCGGCCTTGCCGCCCACCATGAGGCCGTAGCCGTTCTGGTGACCCCAGATCCCGCCGGACACTCCGGTGTCCATATACTCGATGCCCTTCTCGGCGAGCTGCTCCGCGTGGCGGAAGTCCTCCGTGAACTTCGAGTTCCCGCCCTCGATGATGAGGTCGCCGGGCTCCAGCACCTCGGCCAGATCGGTGATGACCGCGTGGGTGATGTCACCGGCCGGAACCATCGACCAGACCACGCGCGGCGCGTCCAGCTTCGACACCATGTCGGGGATGGACGACGCGTCCGACACTTCCGGGTTGCGGTCGTAGCCGACGACCTCGATGCCCGCCTCGCGGAGGCGGATGCGCATGTTGTTGCCCATTCGGCCGAGGCCGACGAGTCCCATCTGCATGGCGGGGGTTCCTTCCGAGCGAGGCGTCAGCGCAGCAGCAGGTTGGGCTGCAGCAGGTATCGGTAGTCGTCCGACGCCGCCTTGTCCTTGCTCGACTGGCTCGTGATGAGCACCGGGCCCGGCTTGTTCGGGTTCTCGGTCTTCGTGAACGCGATGCGCACGAACTCCGAGTGCACCGCGCCCAGGCCGTCGAGGAGGAAGGCGGGCTTCAGGGAGACGACGGTGTCGCCGCCGGTGAGCAGCGCGTCGATGCTCTCCGAGGCCTGCGCCTGCTCGGAGCCGATCGCCTCGAGCGTGAGTCCGTCCAGGCTGAAGCTGTAGCGGAGCGCCGCCTCGCGCTCGAGCACGAGCTGCACTCGACGGGTCGCCTCGATGAGCTCCGCTGTGTTGAGCACGGCGTAGTTCTCCACGTTCTCCGGGAACAGCCGCCTCACCGGCGGGAAGTTCCCCTTGATGAGCAGCGACGTCACTGTGCGCTTCTCGGAGCTGAACGCGATGAGCTCGCGGTCGTCGGAGCCGGTGATCGACACCGAGATGGTGCCGCTCGATCCGAAGGTGCGGCCGATCTCCTGCAGCGTCCGGGCCGGCACCAGCGCGGTGATGGGTCCATCGGTCTCCGTGCGCCCCTCCCACGGGAGGCCGCGGACGGCGACGCGGTACCTGTCGGTGGCCACGAGGCTGAGGCTGTCGCCGGTGATCTCGAGCTGGACGCCGGTGATCACGGGGGTCACGTCGTCGCGGGACGCCGCGACCGCGACCTGCGCGACGGCGGAGGAGAACGCGTCGGCGGGGACGACCCCTGTCGGTTCCGCGATGGCGGGAAGGTTCGGGTACTCCTCCACAGGCATGCTGAGCAGCGTGAAGCGCGCGGAGCCTGCGCGGACGACGATGCGCGACTCCTCGGAGAAGACCTCGACGGGTGCGGACGCGGGGAGCCTGCTCGCGATGTCGGCGAGGAGCCGGCCGGAGACGAGCGCACGCCCCTGCTCCCCCACCTCCGCGGCGATCTCCGTGCGGGCGGACACCTCGTAGTCGAACGACGACAGCGTCAGGCCTGTCGCACCCGCTTCCAGGAGGACTCCGCTGAGGATCGGAAGAGTGGTCCGCTGGGGCAGGAGCTTGACGGCGAAGGAGACGGCCTCGCTGAACACGTCCCTGTTCGCTTGGAACCTCACGTAGTTTCCCCTGTCTCTTTCCGGTCGCTCACAGGCTAGCGGATGGGTACAGACGGTTCGCTCCCGAGGGGCGCAGCCTCCCGGGAGGAGGCGTCGGTCCGGTGCCGGGGGCTCGTCAAGTCGACGTCGCCCCGCTCTCCCCAAGGTTGTCGAGGAAGGAAGAGGAAAGAAGAATTAACTAACACTCTTAACGGGTGTGGACTGTGTGAGTAACCGGTCCGAGCCCAGCAGTCGAGCGGGAACTACAACCGTGCAAGATGTGGGGTGGCTGTGTGACCCGTGCGGGGGACGGTGTGCGTCCCCGGTCCGGCGGCGCGCCTCATCACACAACTCCGCGTCGTTTGTCCCCACCTCGGGGGTGTGTCGTCCCCGTGTTGTCCACAGGTTCTCCCCACAGTGTGCAGAACCATGCCGGAGGCGGTATAGGACTGCCGCACCTGTGGAAACTTGTGCGCGTTGCTCGCGTCCAGCCAGAGAGGAGGGGCTGACCAGGCAATCGATGCGGGTGGAACGGGTGCCGACCAGGGCATCAACAGTCGGCGAACCTGGGAAACAGCAGGAAGCGTTTCCCCCAGGCGGTGGAGAACCCTGGGGATAACCGGCTCAGGCGCGGGTGTACCGGTGGTTCTGCTTGATCCGGCTCGTCAACTCTGTGACCTGGTTGTAGATGGAGCGGCGCTCCTTCATGAGCTCGCTGATCTTCTTGTTCGCGTACATCACAGTCGTGTGGTCACGGCCGCCGAACAGCTGACCGATCTTCGGCAGCGACAGGTTGGTGAGCTCGCGGCACAGGTACATGGCGATCTGCCGGGCCGTGGCGATGGCCTGCGAGCGGGACGCCCCGTACAGGTCGTCGACGCTCAGCTTGAAGTAGTCCGCGGTGTGATTGATGATGTCGACCGGCGCGATGACGTTGTCCTCGTCGAGCGTGATCAGGTCCTTGAGGACCGTCTGCACGAGGGCCATGTCCACGGGCGTGCGGTTGAGGCTCGCGAACGCGGTGACCCGGATCAGCGTGCCCTCGAGCTCCCGGATGTTGCTCGACACCTTCGACGCCATGAACTCGAGGATGTCGTCCGGCACCTGCAGCTTGTCGTTCTGCGCCCGCTTGCGGAGGATCGCGATGCGTGTCTCCAGGTCCGGCGCCTGCACATCGGTTATCAGCCCCCACTCGAAGCGGGAGCGCATCCGGTCCTCGAAGCCCGTCAGCTGCTTGGGCTGCAGGTCGCTCGTGATGACGAGCTGCTTGTTGTGGTCGTGCAGTGTGTTGAAGGTGTGGAAGAAGGCCTCCTGCGTGGAGTCCTTGCCCTGCAGGAACTGGATGTCGTCGATGAGCAGGACGTCGATGTCCCGGTACCGGGCCTGGAACAGGGACGCCTTGTTGCTCGCGATGGAGTTGATGAAGTCGTTCGTGAACTCCTCGGAGCTCACGTAGCGGACCCGGATGCCCGGATACAGGCTCATCGCGTAGTGGCCGATCGCGTGCAGCAGGTGCGTCTTGCCGAGCCCCGACTCCCCGTAGATGAAGAGGGGGTTGTAGGCCTTGGCCGGAGTCTCCGCCACGGCGACCGCAGCCGCGTGGGCGAACCGGTTCGACGACCCGATCACGAAGTTGTCGAAGCTGTACTTCGGGTTCAGCCGCGTCTCCGCGCGCGAGCCTGCGCCCGGCAGGTCGACGACCGGTGCGACAGGAGCCTCGACGTAGGGCTGTGGGCTTGCCAGAGGCGGAACCGCCTGGACCGCCGGCCGCGCCTGCTCCTCTTCCTCGTCGTCCTCGTCCTCATCGGGCGCCTCGGCGATGTCGGGGTTCACCACGATGGCGAAGTTGGCCACGCCGTGCGACGGGTCGAGCGAGCCGATGGCGCCCAGCAGGGGCATCCGCATCCGCTGCTCCAGCATGCCGCGGGTGAAGTCGTTGGGAACCTCGAGGTAGATGGTGCCCGCCATGACGCCCTTGGGCTCCACAAGGCTGAGGAAGCCGCGCAGTTGCGGCGTGATCCTGTCATCCGCCTGGAGAGAGGAGAGCACGGACTGCCAGACCTGTCGGACCTCTGCCACCTGTGCCACTGCGCCTTCGTTCACCCGCTCGAAGCGGTCGGGATGGAACCGAAGGACCCCCGGTCCCCAGTGCCCCCAGGGAGAGGTCCTGCTGCCCCGCGACGGGATGCGTGGCGGCTGGAGGATCACCGTAATTCCGTTGACCCGGCTTATCAAATCCCCTGTGGAGAATACGGTGGAAAACTCGGCACCACCGGCAGGGGCGGCACCCGCGAGGTTTGACCAGCACGTCCGCGACGCGTACCTTTAACCAGTTGCCCGCGCCGTCGCGCCGCGCATCGCCGGTCCGGCCGGCACACCCATCTTCTCCCTCGGAGCACCGTCATGAGCAAGCGAACCTTCCAGCCGAACAACCGCCGCCGCGCCAAGGTGCACGGCTTCCGCCTCCGCATGCGCACCCGCGCCGGCCGCGCCATCCTGTCGGCCCGCCGCGCCAAGGGCCGCACCGAGCTCTCCGCCTAGGTGCTCGCGCGGGCTTCCCGCATCGTGAGCGGGTCCGACTACCGCCGCATCGTGCGCAAAGGCCGACGAGTGTCCGGTCGCACGACGATCGCGTACGTCGACCGCACCGAACACGGCAGTGGGGCCCGCTTCGGCTTCATCGTCAGCAAGGCGGTGGGCGGCGCCGTGGTCCGCAATCGGGTGCGCAGGCGGCTGAAGGCCGCCTGCTTCGCCGTTCTCGCGGACGCACCTGAGCGCGCGATCGTGTTCCGGGCCCTCCCCGCCGCGGCCACCGCAGGCTGGGACGAACTGCGGGACGAGGTGGCGGCCGCGGTCGCTTCCCACCGATGAACGCCCTCAGGCTTCTCCTCCTGCTCCCCCGCAACATCGCGGTGGTGCTCCTTCGCATCTACCGTGCGGTGATCTCACCGCTGTACGGCGAGGTGTGCCGGTACTATCCCTCCTGTTCGCGTTACGGTCTCGAGGCGGTGCAGGAGCACGGCCTGGTCGTCGGGGGAGCATTGACCGCCGCTCGCGTCTGTCGCTGCCACCCGTGGGCAGCCGGCGGCGTGGACGACGTCCCGCTCCGACGGGTGCGCCGGTATCGCGTCACGGACTTCGGCTTCGTCGTGCCCCGCCACGAGGGTGCGGCGGTCGCAGCCACCAACGGAAAGGCCTGATCAGGTGGACATCTTCGGCATTATTCTCTGGCCGATCAAATGGGCGATCGAGCTCATCCTGGTCTCCTTCCACACCCTGTGGACCTCCGTCGGGCTGAACGCCGACGCGGGCATCACCTGGGTGCTCTCGATCGTCGGGCTCGTGCTGGTGGTGCGCGCCGCACTCATCCCCATCTTCGTGAAGCAGATCCGCAGCCAGCGGAAGATGCTCGAGGTCGCTCCGCAGCTGAAGAAGATCCAGGACAAGTACAAGGGCAAGCGCGACCAGTTCTCGCGTGAGGCGATGTCCCGCGAGACCATGGAGCTGTACCGCCGCACGGGCACCAACCCGCTGAGCTCCTGCCTTCCGCTGCTGCTGCAAATGCCGATCTTCTTCGGTCTGTTCTCCGTGCTCAACGATGCGCAGCAGGACAAGGCCGGCGTCGGCATGCTGACGAAGAGCCTGGCCGACTCGTTCGCGAACTCGGAGCTGTTCGGCGCTCCCCTGCGCGGCACCTTCATCAACGAGTTCAACTCGCTGGTGGCCGGCCAGTCCACCGACTGGGTGGTGATGGTCATCGCCGCCGTCATGGTCATCCTGATGACCGTCTCGCAGTTCATCACCCAGCTGCAGATCATGGCGAAGAACATGTCGCCCGAGGCGAAGAACAGCCCGATGTTCCGCCAGCAGAAGATCCTGCTCTACATCCTCCCGCTGGTGTTCGCGGTCTCCGGTGTGGCCTTCCCCCTCGGCGTGATGTTCTACTGGCTGACCTCGAACTTCTGGACGATGGTCCAGCAGTTCATCGTCATCCGCAACATGCCGACCCCGGGCAGCGAGGCGGCGAAGGCTCGCGAGGCGCGCCTCGCGAAGAAGGGCAAGCTGCCCGAGCAGCAGCAGCAGGCGGCCGTCGGCGACAACGGTGCCGCAGCGGCCGCGGAGGCCAAGCGCCAGGCGCAGCGACAGCAGCCGATGAGCAAGGCACGCGCGAAGAAGGCGGGAGGCCGGTCATGAGCACCGAGCAGGTCGAACCGATCCTCGACGAGGGCGACATCGCCGCGGACTACATCGAGGAGCTCCTCGACATCTGCGACCTCGACGGCGACATCGACATCGAGAGTGCCGAAGGGCGCACGCGGATCACCGTCGCCGCCGGGGCGGGCAGCAACATCCAGGTGCTCGCCAATCCCGAGGCGGTCGCCGCCCTGCAGGAGCTGGCCCGGCTCGCGGTGCAGGCGAAGACCGGCCAGTTCTCGCGGCTGATCCTCGACATCGGCGGCACCCGGGAGGTGCGTCAGCGCGAGCTGGCCGAACTCGTGGATGCCGCGGCGTCCCGACTCGAAGCCGGTGAGGGCCGCTACGACCTCGAGCCGATGTCCTCCTACGAGCGCAAGCTGGTGCACGACCTCGCCGCGGAGCGTGGACTGACCTCGCACTCGGAAGGCGAAGGCCGGGACCGGCACACGGTGCTCACCCGCGCGTGAGGGTTCCACGTGAAACCGCTGAGGCCGAGCCGGCACTGGCGGCTGACCTCTTCGGCGAGCGGGTAGACCTTGCGCGCCGATACACCGCCGACCTGGTGGAGCGGGGCGAGGAGCTCGGCCTCATCGGCCCGCTCGAGCTGCCGAGGATCTGGACGAGGCACGTCGTCAACTCCGCGTTGGCGGCTCCCCTCCTCTCCGGCCGCGTCGGCGATGTGGGAAGCGGTGCAGGACTGCCGGGCATCGTGCTCGCGATTGCCCGCCCGGACGTGCAGTTCGTGCTCATCGAGCCCATGGAGCGCCGGGTCGCCTGGCTCGAGGAGCAGCGTGCGAGTCTCGGCCTGGACAACGTCGAGGTCCTTCGAGCGCGGGCCGAGGAAGCACCACGTCGGTCCCTGGACATCGTGACAGCGCGCGCAGTCGGTGCCCTGTCCCGCCTGATCCCCCTCACCGCTCCCCTGGCCCGCCCCGGCGGGGAGCTCCTCCTGCTCAAGGGCGTGGCGGTCGAGCAGGAGCTCGACAAAGCGTCGAAAGTGCTGGCCAAGCACCGGCTGACGGATGTCCGCATCGAGGTTCTCGGAACCGGTATGGCGACCGAGGTCACGCGAGCCTTCCGGGCTAGAGTGAATTGACTTCACGGCGGACCTCTCCCGCCCCTCCCCCGTTCGTCGGGGCAACTCCACCGAAGGTTGCACGTGAAACAGCATGATGCGCGGTCGTCCGCGGCGATGCCGGGTCAGTTCGATGCGACGACTCCCCTGGCTCGGGAGATCGCCGATCTGACCCGGCGCCGTCACGCCCTGGACACCACGAGCCTGCCGAGGCCCATCAACACTCGGGTCTTCACTGTCGCGAACCAAAAGGGTGGCGTCGGCAAGACGACGACGACGGTCAACCTCTCGGCGGCGCTCGCCCGATCGGGGATGCGGGTGCTCGTCATCGATCTCGACCCCCAGGGGAACGCGTCGACAGCGCTCGGGGTCGAGCACCGGGCGGAGACGGCCAGTGTGTACGACGTCATCATCGGCGAGACGGCCATGGGCGAAGTGATCCAGCAGAGCCCGGAGTTCCCGACTCTGTTCTGCGTGCCCGCGACGATCCACCTGGCCGGTGCGGAGATCGAATTGGTCTCGCTCGTCGCGCGCGAGCAGCGCCTCCGTACCGCGCTCGACGAGTTCCTCGCCGCGCAGCGTGACCGCTTCGACTACGTGTTCATCGACTGCCCGCCGTCGCTCGGCCTGCTGACCATCAACGCCTTCGTCGCGGCCCGCGAGGTCTTGATCCCCATCCAGTGCGAGTACTACGCGCTGGAGGGCCTCAGCCAGCTGCTCCGCAACATCAAGCTCATCGAGCGGCACCTGAACCCCAAGCTCCAGGTGTCCACCATCCTGCTCACCATGTACGACGGACGCACCAACCTGGCCAACCAGGTGGCGCAGGACGTGCGGAACCACTTCCCCGCCGAGACGCTCGCGACCCTCATTCCACGGTCGGTGCGCATCTCTGAGGCGCCGAGCTACGGGCAGAGCGTCATCAGCTACGACACGAACTCTTCCGGCTCGCTCTCCTACCTCGAGGCGGCCGCGGAGATCGCACGACGAGGAGCGAAGGACTGATGGCCGCACCGAAGAGGACCGGACTGGGCCGTGGCATCGGGGCGCTCATCCCGGTGACCGACGAGGGCGCCTCGCGACCGGTGGACGTGTTCTTCCCGTCCGGTGGCAGCGACGGCTCGAACAGCGGCACCAGCAACGGCGGCAACGGCGGAACGGGCGCCACGGCCGCACCCGTCGATCGTCTCGTGGATGTACCCGGCGCTCGGCTCGCCAGCATTCGACTCGACGACATCGTGCCGAACCCTCGGCAGCCGCGGACCGAGTTCGACGCTGACGCGCTCGAGGAGCTCGTCGTGTCGATCCGCGAGAACGGTGTGCTGCAGCCGATCGTCGTCCGGCCGGCCCCAGCGGGATCGGCGGCGCCGTACGAGCTGGTCATGGGTGAGCGGCGCCTCCGTGCGTCGAAGCGTGCCGGGTTGAGCAGCATCCCCGCGGTCGTCCGGGAGACCGAGGACGACGCGATGCTCCAGGACGCGCTCCTGGAGAACCTGAACCGGGCGCAGCTGAATCCTCTCGAGGAGGCGTCCGCCTACCAGCAGCTGCTGTCCGACTTCGGCATCACGCACGAGCAGCTCGCCACTCGCATCGGTCGCTCGCGTCCGCAGATCAGCAACACGATCCGGCTCCTCAAGCTGCCGGCGCCCGTCGCGAACCGGGTCGCCTCCGGCGTGCTCACCGCCGGCCACGCGCGCGCGATCCTCTCCCTCGCCGACGATGAGGAGATGCAGCGCCTCGCCGACAAGATCGTCAACGAGGACCTGTCCGTCCGTGCCGCCGAGGCTGTCGCCAGTGCCAAGTCGCCGGCCCGCCGCGCGAGGGCGCTGTCCGGGAAGCGTCACGAGCACCTGGATGAGATCGCGGAGCGCCTGGGCGACCGCCTGGACACCCGGGTGAAGATCGCGCTCGGTGCGTCGAAGGGGCAGCTGGTCATCGACTTCGCGACCATTGCAGACCTCAACCGCATCCTCGCCGAACTGGGCGACGAGGGCTTCAGTCGCTGACGTTCCACGTGGAACACCGCTCGCGCGTTCCACGTGAAACCGCCCGGCTTCGCCATCGACCGGGACCGAACCGCGCCCTGAATCCGGTGATTCCGGTGATTGAGGTGCGAGCGGAGCGAGCTTCGAAATCACCAGCCACGAGGAACCGTATCCCCGTTCCGGTGATTGAGGTGCGAGCGAAGCGAGCCTCGAAATCACCCCCTTTGAAACATCGTCCTCCCTGATCAGCTGTGGATAACGTCGACGCGATGTCGGTGGTCCGCGGTACCTTCTGAGCACGAAACAAGGGGGGTGTCATGTACGAGTTCCCGTCCACTCCGGCGGCTCAGTGGCGCTCCCGCATGGACGTCTCCCTCCGCGAACTGGAGATCGTGGAAGAGGAGTCCCGCTCCTACCAAGCTCAGCGCTATGCGCGGGCGGCGGAGGCGTGGCAGGTCTTCGCCGACCAACACGGCCGGGACATCTCAGCGGATCGCAGCAGCATGCAGCAGCGCTCCTTCCGCGCTGAATTGGCGACCGTCCTGTCGATCCCCGAGGTCACCGCGGAGAACCTCCTCGGCCGGGCCCGCATCCTGGTCGGGTCGATCCCGACTACGTATCGCGCCTTCGAGGCGGGCCGCATCTCCGAGCGGCACGCGACCATCCTGGCCGACGCCGTCGCACCGCTCGGGCCGGACGACACTGCCGAGAGCGGCGCGCCCTCCCCTACGCGGAGAAGCTCACTGCAACCAAGTTCGCACGCAAGGTCGAGCACCTCGGCGAGATGATCCGCCCCTCCGAGGCCACCGAGCGGCACCGCGAGGCGGTCAAGGAGCGCGAGCTCTACGTTCAGCCGGCACCGAACGGCATGGCGTGGGTGCACGCCCTGATGCGGTCGATTCACGCGGCTGCGATCGACGACTACGTCGACAAGTTGGCCAAGGCCGGCGAGGGTGAGGATGACGACCGGACCCACATCGAGCGGCGGCTCGACTCCTTCGTCGACCTCGTGCTCGACAAGGGCGTCATCCTCCCGCCAACCGAGGGCGAGGAGGGGCTGCGGCAGCGTCAGCCGTCCGGAATCGTGCCCACTGTCCACGTAGTGGTTCCTGCCCTGACGCTGACCGGCATGAGCGACGAGCCCGCAACCCTCGACGGGATCGGCCCCATCGACCCCGAGACGGCACGGGAAC
>DATCMN010000528.1:0-12543 GCA_036563405.1 Naasia sp.
CCTCGCAAAGCTGCTCTCCCGCTTCTACGACCCCACGGCCGGTGCCGTGCGACTGGACGGCATCGACCTCCGCGAGCTGTCGCCAGCGGACCTCCGCCGCGCGATAGTCATGGTCACCCAGGAGGCGTACCTGTTCTCCGGGTCGGTCGCCGAGAACATCGCCCTCGGCAAGCCGGAGGCGAGCCGCGCGGAGATCGTGGCAGCGGCGCGCGCCGTCGGCGCCCACGAGTTCATCGAGAGCCTGCCGCACGGCTACGACACCGACGTCAACAAGCGGGGCGGACGCGTCTCGGCCGGACAGCGGCAGCTGCTGTCCTTCGCCCGCGCGTTCCTCGCCGATCCCGCCGTCCTCATCCTCGACGAGGCGACGGCGTCGCTCGACATCCCGAGCGAGCGGGCGGTCCAGGAGGCGCTGCAGACGCTGCTCGCCGACAGGACCGCGGTGATCATCGCGCACCGGCTGTCGACAGTCGCGATCGCCGACCGCGTGCTCGTCATGGAGAAGGGGCGGATCGTCGAGGACGGCTCGCCGGAGCAGCTCATCGAGGGCGCCGGCCGGTTCGCGTCGCTGCACGCCGCCTGGCGCGACTCCCTGGTGTGACGGGCCCTCAGTCGGGCTCCCAGCCCGCCGCCCGGAGGTCCACCCGGTAGCCGGCCGCTGTCGGCGCCGGGAGCAGGGGCGTGCCCTCGTCCTCGTAGTGCCGCCTCGCCGCCTCCTCGTGACCGGTCGGCGGGTGGCCGCCTGCCCGGAGCACCCGCCACCAGGCGACGTCGGAGCCGTGATAGCGCATCACCATCCCGACCGCGCGCGCACCGGGACGGCCGAAAGTCCATGCCACGTCGCCGTAGGTCATGACCCGTCCGGACGGGATGCGCGCCACCAGGTCGAGGACCTGCTCGGTGTAGTCGCCCGGCCGGTCGAACACCGCCATCAGAGGGGGAGGACCCCGAGGGTCTCGCCGTACTGCGTCTCGCGCACCGGCTGGAAGCCGACATGCAGGAAGAACTTCTCGGGGCCGGCCTCGCCCGGCTCCCACAGCACGGTGAGGCGGTCGAACCCCCGGCTGCGCGCCTCCTCGGCCAGCGCCTGCACGGCGAAGGTGCCCACGCCGTGCCCCTGCGCGTCGGCGGCCACGTTGATCCGCCAGATGCAGCTTCGGAACTCCTCCTGGTCGGCGTCCGGGTCGAAGTTGCCCATGATGAAGCCGACGACGACCCCGTCCTCGAGCACGACCCGCGGCCAGGCAGTCGTGGGATTCACATACGCCTCGGCGATCGAGTGCGACACGGGGGCCACGAACTGCTCCTGGCCGGGCTTCAGCGTCAGAGTGTTGGCCGCGACCACGTTGCCCGCGTTGAGCTCCTCCAGCACCAGGTTTGCCATGCGCCCAGGTTAGCGGCGGGCTCGCTCTGCGCCCCCGCGGATTTATCTCGACGTCGAGACATCCGGGGCGGTGGGTAAGCTGGTCGGGGCCGTCGCCGGGCGGCAGGAGCGGCAGGAGCGAGCGCAGTGGCAGAGAAGATCAAGGTCGAGGGCACGGTCGTCGAGCTCGACGGCGACGAGATGACGCGGATCATCTGGCAGAAGATCAAGGACAGCCTGATCCACCCGTACCTCGACGTGAATCTCGAGTACTACGACCTCGGCATCGAGAAGCGCGACGAGACCGACGACCAGATCACGATCGACGCGGCGAAGGCGATCCAGAAGCACGGGGTCGGCGTCAAGTGCGCGACCATCACCCCCGACGAGGCGCGGGTCGAGGAGTTCGGCCTGAAGAAGATGTGGCGGAGCCCCAACGGGACCATCCGCAACATCCTCGGCGGCGTGATCTTCCGCGAGCCGATCATCATCTCCAACATCCCGCGACTGGTCCCCGGCTGGAACAAGCCGATCATCGTCGGCCGCCACGCTTTCGGCGACCAGTACAAGGCCACCGACTTCCGCTTCGACGGCCCCGGCACGCTGACGATCAGCTTCCAGCCCGAGGGCGGCGGCGAGGCGCAGTCGTTCGAGGTGTTCCAGGCCCCCGGCAGCGGTGTGGCGATGGCCATGTACAACCTCGACGCCTCGATCCGCGACTTCGCCCGCGCGAGCCTCAACTACGGCCTGGCGCGGAACTACCCGGTGTACCTGTCGACCAAGAACACGATCCTCAAGGCCTACGACGGCCGGTTCAAGGATCTGTTCCAGGAGGTCTTCGAGGCGGAGTTCGCCGAGAAGTACGCCGCCGCCGGCCTCACCTACGAGCACCGCCTGATCGACGACATGGTTGCGGCCTCCCTCAAGTGGGAGGGCGGCTACGTCTGGGCGTGCAAGAACTACGACGGCGACGTGCAGAGCGACACCGTCGCGCAGGGCTTCGGCTCGCTCGGCCTCATGACGAGCGTGCTCACCACCCCCGACGGCAAGATCGTCGAGGCGGAGGCCGCGCACGGCACCGTCACGCGCCACTACCGCCAGTACCAGCAGGGCAAGCCGACCTCGACCAACCCGATCGCCTCGATCTACGCCTGGACGCGCGGCCTCGCGCACCGCGGCAAGCTGGACGGCAACCAGGCGCTGATCGACTTCACGCAGACCCTCGAGGATGTCGTCATCACGACCGTCGAGTCCGGGGCGATGACGAAGGACCTGGCTCTCCTCGTCGGGCCGGACCAGGCGTACCAGACGACCGACGAGTTCCTCGACACGCTCGACAGGAACCTGCGCGAGCGCCTCGGCTGAGTCGCAGCTCATGCAGAAGGGCCCGTTCCCCGGGGGAACGGGCCCTTCTGTGCATACGGGGTCAGGCGCTCGGCTGCTCCGTCGACTCCGAGGAGCCGGACTCCACCCGGAGGGTGTTCGAGGAGCCACCACCGGCGACCTCGATCTTGCGCGGCTTCGCGCGCTCGCTGACCGGGATGGTGACGCTGAGCACGCCGTTCTCGTAGGACGCGGCGATCCGCTCGGTGTCGATGCCCTGCCCGAGGTTGAGCTGACGGAGGAAGGATCCGCTCTGCCGCTCGCGGGCGAGCCACTTCACGCCCTGTCCGCTCGTCAGGGTGCGCTCGGCGCGGATGGTCAGCAGCTGGCCGTCGACGTCGATGTCCACCGAGCCCGGGTCGATGCCGGGCATGTCCGCGGCGAGCACGTAGTGGTCGCCGTCGCGGTAGAGGTCCATCGGCATCACGCGCGGTCCCCGGCTCTCGAAGAGCGGGCCGGCGAGGCGGTCGAGCTCACGGAACGGGTCGAAGTTCATCGCCATGGGGGTTCCTTTCGGTCGGGCCGCAGATGCGGCGGGAGTCGTAGTTGAGTCGATCTGACTCAACTAAGAGATTAGCACTCGGCACCATCGAGTGCCAGATGTTCGTCGCGGGCGAAACGCGATCGCCGGACGTCCTGGAGCGTTGTCACGGGTCGGTGGGAAGGTGGAATCCCGACCGGAAGGAACGCCCGTGCCCGCCACGCTCATCGTGACCGAGTTCATCTCCCTCGACGGCATCGTCGACTCGCCCGGCGGGGGAGCGCACCCCGCCGCCGGCTGGACCTTCAAGGAGGTCGAGTTCGACGAGGCCGCGTACGAGATCAAGGGGCGTGAGGAGGAGGAGGCGAGCGCGCTGCTCCTCGGGCGGGTCAGCTACGACGAGTTCGCCCCGGTGTGGCCGTCGATGGAGGAGTTCGCGCGCTACAACGAGATGCCGAAGTACGTGGTGTCGTCGACCCTCGAGAACCCCGAGTGGAACAACACGAGCGTGCTGCGCTCGCTCGACGAGGTGGCCGAGCTGAAGGATCGCACCGAGGGGAACATCCTCGTGCACGCGAGCCCCACACTCGCGAAGGGCCTCCTCGCCGCCGGGCTCGTCGACCGCTACCACCTGCTCGTGTTCCCGGTCCTGCTGGGCGGGGGCAAGCGTCTCTTCGAGGGCGAGCCGGCGCCGGCCCGCCGTCTCAAGCTGGTGGAGCACGACACGTACGGCAACGGCGTGCAGAAGGTCGTCTACGACGTTCTCCGCTGAGTTGTCGCGCCGACGTGCCGAGTTCTCGCGGGAGTCGCCGCTGATCCGCCCGAGAATCGGGCGGCTCGCCGATTCCGCTGGGTGAGGTGCGAGCGCAGCGAGACCCGAAACCATAGCCCGGGCTCCCTCTCGTCTCGATTCGCTCTTGCGTCAACGTTTGTTCGTAAGGTTTACTAACAAACTATGACAACGGATGTCCTGCCCGGCCGGCTCCTCCGCCCTCAGGCGAAGGTGCAGCCGAAGGACGCCCGCCGGCACAATCGGGCGCTGGTGCTGCAGACCCTGCTGCGCGCCCAAGGACTCTCCCGCGCGGACCTCGCCCGCGAGACGGGCCTCACCCGCGTCACCATCTCCGACCTCGTCGCCGAACTCATCACGGAGCGCCTCGTCCGCGAGCTCGGGCAGCGCGAGGACGCCCGTCCGGGCAAGCCGGCGACCCTCCTCGACATCGACCGCGGCGGCCACCAGATGATCGGCGTGGACCTCAGCGACCACGCGGTCTTCCGCGCCGCCGTGCTCGACCTCGACGGCACGATCCTCTCCCGGCACGAGGTCCTGATCGCCGGCGCGACGGGCGATGCCGCCATCGACAGCGTCGGCGAGCTGGCGGAGCGGGCCCTCGCCGCCGCGACCGCGCCCGTCCTCGGAGTCGGGGTCGGCACCCCGGGCATCGTCGACCCGAGCGGCAGCGTGCACACCGCGCCGAACCTCGGCTGGACCCGCGTGCCGCTGCAGGAGCTCCTGGGGCTGCGCCTCGGCGTGCCCGTCATCGTGGCGAACGACGCGAACGCCGCCGCGCTCGCGGAGCACGGCTTCGGCGAGGCGACGAGCGACCTGATGCTCATCAAGATCGGCGCGGGTGTCGGCTCCGGCCTCATCATCAGCGGCGCGCTCGTGCACGGCAGCCGGTTCGCCGCGGGCGAGATCGGCCAGGTGATGGTCGGCACCGAGGGCGGCCTCGACGTCGAGTACGACCGGGGCAAGACGGTCGAGGCGTGGCTGAGCGTGCCCCACCTCGAGGAGCGCATCCGCGCCGCCGGGGACGCCGGGGGCTCCGAGGTGCTCCGCCGGGCCGGGCAGCGGCTGGGCGTGGCCCTCGCCCCCGTCATCGGCGCACTGAACCTCGGCGAGGTCGTCCTCAGCGGCCCGCCCGAGCTCCTCGACGGCGACCTGGCGTCGGCCGCCCTGGAGACCATCCGCGGCCGCACGATGGCCGACACCTCGGACGGTCTCATCGTCCGCGGCACAACGCTCGGCCAGGACATCGTCCTGCTGGGCGCCGCAGTCCTCGTCCTCTCCGGACGACTCGGGGTCTCCTGACCCTCGCACCACCGCTCTACCTCTCCCCTCCCCACACCGAAAGGATCCCCATGAACAGGAAGATCGCGGGCGTGACCGCCGCGGCGGTCGCCTCGGCGCTGGTCCTCGCCGGCTGCAGCGCCGGCGCAGGCGAGGCCACCGGCGGTGGCACGTCCGGCGGCGACGCCGACACCACCATCACCCTCTGGCTGGCGGGCGCTGACACGCCCGACGCCCTGCGCGAGTGGCTCACCGACGAGTTCGAGCAGCAGACCGGCGCGAAGCTGGACATCCAGCAGCAGGACTGGGGAGACCTCGTCCCCAAGCTGACGACGGCGCTGCCGGACGCGAACAACACCCCCGACGTCACGGAGATCGGCAACACGCAGTCGCCGACCTTCACGAACGTCGGCGCCTTCCTCGACATCACCGACATGTACGAGGAGCTGGGCGGTGCCGACCTGCTGCAGTCCTTCGTGGACGCGGGCGTCGTCGACGGCAAGAACTACACGCTGCCCTACTACTTCGGCTCGCGGTACGTCTTCTACCGGAAGGACATCTGGGAGCAGGCGGGCGTGACGGTGCCCACCACGCTGGACGAGTTCAACACCGCGGTCGCGACGATCGCGGAGAAGAACCCGGCCGGGATCGACGGCTTCTCGGGCTTCTACCTCGGCGGTCAGGACTGGCGCGACGGCATCTCGTGGATCTTCGCGAACGACGGGGAGCTCGCCGAGAAGGAAGGCGACGAGTGGGTCTCCACCCTCGCCGACCCGAACACGGTGAAGGGTCTCGAGCAGCTGCAGGAGCTCTACCGGTCCGCCTCAGAGGCGCCGAACGACGCGAAGGACAGCAACCAGTACATCTACCTCAACGACGACGACGCCATCCCGGCTGCGGAGGACGGCGACGACCCCACCCCGGTCTCGCTGTCGGCGGCCACGATCATGGCACCCGGCTGGGCGCACTGGTCGATCGGTGTGAAGGGCGAGGACAAGGACGGCGCTGTCACCCGCACCTGGGACGACAACATCTTCGGCGTCTTCCCGCTTCCGGGCAACGACGGTGAGCCCGCCCCGGTGTTCGCCGGCGGCAGCAACATCGGCATCTCCGCCACGAGCAAGAACCCGGACCTCGCGAAGGAGCTGCTGCGGATCATGTTCTCCGCGGAGTACCAGCAGATGCTCGGCGAGAACGGGCTCGGCCCGGCGAACTCGAAGTACACCGACGCGCTCGGTGACGACCAGTTCGCGCAGGCACTCGTCGCATCCGCGTCCAACTCGAAGCTGACCCCTGCCGCCCCCGGCTGGGCGACGGTGGAAGCCTCTGGCGTGCTGGAGGAGTTCTTCAGCAAGATCGAGGGCGCGGACGACCTCCAGGCCCTGGCCGAGGAGTACGACGCGAAGATCACGCCCATGCTGAACGGGAAGTAGCCCCGGGTGCGGCCGCCGGCACCCCGGCGGCCGCACCTTCCCCCCGCCCGCGTCCCCGGAGGAACAATGTCCACCCAGTCAGCAGGCGTCGCGCTCGCAGCGGCAGCAGCGCCGGGCAGCCGGATCCGACGAAGGCGCGGCAAGGGGCTGCCCTACCTGCTCCTCGTGCCGAGCGTCGCGGTGCTCATCGCCGCGATGGGCTATCCGCTCGTCTGGCAGGTGATCAGCTCCCTGCAGGAGTTCGGCCTCGCCCAGCAGTTCGGTCAGCCGGCCCCGTTCGTCGGCTTCGGCAACTACGCGACCCTCGCCGCGGACCCGTACCTGTGGGCGGTGGTGTTCCGCTCTCTCGCCTTCTGCGCCGTCGCCGCCGCAACCACGATGGCGGTCGGCGTCGCGCTCGCCCTGCTGATGCGGGTCGTGCACCGGCCGGTGCGGATCGCGCTGCAGGTGTCCCTGCTGCTCGCCTGGGCGATGCCCGTCGTCGCCGCGATGACCGTGTGGCGCTGGCTCGTCGACTGGCGCCGGGGGGTGCTCAACTCGGTCCTCACCGGGATCGGCCTCGACTTCCGCAACCACAACTGGCTGCAGGATCCGCTCTCCTTCTTCGGGGTCGCCGCCGTCATCGTGATCTGGATGAGCGTGCCGTTCGTCGCGTTCTCGGTCTACGCCGGCCTCAGCCAGGTCTCGGACGAGGTGCTCGAGGCGGCGCAGATGGACGGGGCGAGCCCGGTCCAGCGCTTCTTCGGCATCGTGGTCCCCATCATCCGGCCGGTGCTCGGCATCGTCCTGCTGCTGCAGATCATCTGGGACCTGCGGGTGTTCACCCAGATCAAGCTCCTGCAGGAGGCCGGGTCGATCGCCAGCGAGACGAACCTGCTCGGCACGTACATCTACCAACTGGGCGCGGGGGCCAGCGACTTCGGCACAGCGTCCGCCGTCTCGATCTTCGTGCTCGCGCTCACCGTGGCGCTCAGCGCCTTCTACGTCCGCAGCCTGCTGAAGGAGGACGCAGCGTGACCGCCGCAACCGACACCGCTCGGGGCAGCCGCCCCGCCGCGGCACGGACCGCATCCCGTCCCGCCGTCGCCGTCGCGCCCCGTCGTCGGATGCGCCCCGGGAAGCTGATCCTCAGCGGGGTCGCCCTGCTCGTCGCCCTGATCTGGGCCTTCCCCGTCTACTGGATGGTCAACTCGGCGCTGCTGCCGAACGTGGTGCTCCAGTCGGCGACGCCCACCTTCCTGCCCTTCGGCGGCTCCTTCGCCAACTTCGCGGCGGTGTTCAACGGAGGCACCTTCCTCCCGGCGCTCGCCGCCAGCGTGGGCGTGGCCGTCCTCGTCGTCGCGGCCTGCCTGCTGTTCGCGTTCCTCGCGGCGCTCGCGATCAGCAGGTTCCGCTTCCGGGGCCGCAAGGCGTTCGTGCTCGCCGTCCTGTTCGTGCAGATGCTTCCGGCGGAAGGCCTGTTCATCGCGCAGTACAAGCTGATGTCGAGCGTCGGCATGCTGAACTCGCTGATCGGCCTGTCGATCCTGTACGTGGCGGCCGTCGTGCCGTTCACCGTCTGGATGCTCCGCGGCTTCGTCGCCGGCATCCCGATCGAGCTCGAGGAGGCGGCCATGGTCGACGGCCTGAGCCGCACCCAGGCGTTCCTGCGGATCACCTTCCCGCTGCTGGCGCCCGGCCTCGTCGCCTCGGGCGTCTACGCCTTCCTGCAGGCGTGGAACGAGTTCACCGTCGCGCTCGTGATCCTGCAGGACGGGAGCGTGCGCACCCTGCCGCTGTGGCTGCGCGGCTTCCTGCAGACGAGCGCCAGCCGCGACACCGACTGGGGGCAGGTGATGGCCGCATCCACCGTGGTCGCGATCCCGGTCATCCTCTTCTTCCTGCTGGTGCAGGGCCGCATGACGAGCGGTCTGGTCGGCGGGGCGGTCAAGGGATGAGCGGCTCGGCAGGCGTCCTCCTGCCGGGCTTCGCGGGCCAGACCCCGCCAGCCTGGCTGCTCGCGCGGCTGCGGGACGGACTGGCCGGCGTATGCCTGTTCGGCGACAACATCGCCTCGCTCGACCAGCTGCGGCGACTCACCGGCACGCTGCTCGACGAGAACCCGGACGCCGTTCTCGCGATCGACGAGGAGGGCGGCGACGTCACGCGGCTGTGGGCGCAGACGGGGTCGCCGTATCCCGGCAATGCAGTGCTCGGGCGGATCGACGACCTGGCGCTGACCGAGGAGGTCGGCCGCAGCGTGGGGGAGCAGCTCCGCGCCGTGGGCATCGGTCTCGTCCTCGCGCCCGACGCCGACGTCAACTCGACGCCGCAGAACCCGGTCATCGGCGTCCGCAGCTTCGGCGCTGATGCCGCGCTCGCCGCCCGGCACACGGCGGCGTGGATCCACGGGGTGCAGTCCGCCGGCGTCGCCGCGTGCGCCAAGCACTTTCCCGGGCACGGTGACACCGTGCAGGACTCCCATCTCGCACTGCCGGAGGTGGCACTGCCCCTCGAGGATCTCCGCCGCCGCGAGCTCGTCCCCTTCGTCGCGGCCATCGAGGCGGGCGTGGCGACGGTGATGACCTCGCACATCCTGCTGCCCGCCGTGGACCCGGATGCGCCGGCAACCTTCTCCGCCCGCATCCTCGGCGGCCTCCTCCGCGACGAGCTCCGCTTCGCCGGCGCCGTCGTCACCGACGCGCTCGACATGGTGGGTGCGAGCGGCGACACCGGCATCCCCGGCGCCGCAGTGCGCGCACTCCGGGCGGGCGCCGACCTGCTCTGCCTGGGGTCGGAGACGACCGAGGAGACCCTCGAGGGAACCATGGCGGCGATCGACGCGGCCATCGCAGACGGCAGCCTGACGGCGGACCGGGTCGAGGACGCCTCCCGGCGCAGCGCCGCCATAACGCTGCCCGCTCCCCCCGGCGCCCTTCCTCCCGCGCCCGTTCCCGAGCCGGACTTCGATCTCACCCGCACCGCGGCCGCCTTCGATGTGCGACCGGGCACGGAGGTCGCCCCGAGCCGGCGCTACGTCGCCCTCGAGACGGGCGCGAGCATCGCCGTCGGCTCCTCTCCGTGGGGGCTCGCGGCTGCGGGCGCCCCCGTCACCTCGATCGAACCCGGCGGGCCCGTGCCCGACGGCGACGGCCAGCTCGTCCTCGTCGGCCGCGACAACCACCGCCATGCCGCAGTCCGCTCCCTCGTCGACGGCCTGCGTGCGCGAGGCGCGCGCCCCCTCGTCGTCGACATGGGGTGGCCGGGCGACGACCGCCGGTACGCTGACATCGCAACGTTCGGAGCGTCGCGGCATGTGGGTCGGGCACTGCTCGCCTGGCTGGAAGGGACGGCTCGATGACCGCCCAGGAGACGATCGCCGCAGTCCCCGGCACGCATCCGGCGTCGGGAGCGGACGTCCGCGTGGGGGTCGACGTCGGCGGCACGAAGACCGACGCCGTCGCGGTCGATGCATCCGGCGCGGTGCTCGGGGAACTGCGGCTGCCCACCGGCTTCGGCGCGGACGCCGTCCTCGAGTCGACAGCCGACGCCGTCAGCCTCCTCGCCGGCAGGATCGGCGTCGCCCCTGGCGACTTCGCCTCCCTCGGCGTCGGCATCCCCGGCTCCGTCGATCCGGCGTCCGGCCGGGTAGCGCACGCGGTCAACCTCGGCCTCGACGACCTCGAGCTCGGCGCGCTGCTGTCCGCGCGGATGGGCCTCGAGGTGAAGGTCGAGAACGACGTGAACGCCGCCGCGCTCGGCGCGTACTCGCTGCTCGGCGCGCGCGACGGCGAGCCGGGCGCGCATTCGATGGCGTACCTGAACCTCGGCACGGGCCTCGCCGCGGGCCTGGTGCTCGGCGGCCGGCTGTGGCGGGGCTCGCGCGGCAGCGCGGGCGAGATCGGCCACATCCCGGTCGACCCGGCAGGGCCGCTCTGCCCCTGCGGCCAGCGGGGCTGCCTGGAGACCCTGGCCTCGGGCTCCGCGGTCGCGCGGCAGTGGCCGACCGATTCGCCGCGCCCGGTGCAGGCACTGTTCGAGGCGGCGGGGCAGGGCCACGCGGACGCCATCGCCGTGCGCGACAGGCTCGTCGCCAACATCGCCGCCGCCGTGCGGCTGCTCGTTCTCACCGTCGACGTCGACCTCGTCGTGATCGGCGGCGGGATCTCCAGCATGGGGGAGCCGCTGCTCGCCGCCGTGCGCGCGGAACTCGCCGCCGGGGCGGCGGTGTCGCCCTTCCTGGCCTCCCTCGACCTGCCCGGCCGGGTCCGGCTGATGCCCGCCGGCTTCCCCGCGGCCGCCGTCGGCGCCGCACTCGTCGGCGCGCTGCCGGAGCGCTGAACCATGGCCGAGGTGATCGTCGTCCCGGATGAGGCGGCGGCGGGCGAACTCGTCGCGGACGCCATCGAGGCGCTGGTGCGCCGGCGGCCCGACGCCGTCCTCGGCATCGCCACCGGCTCCACGCCGCTCGCGGTCTACGGCGCCCTCGCTCCGCGCGGACTGCCGATGCGGCGGGTGCGGGCCTTCGCCCTCGACGAATACGTGGGGCTCCCGCCTGGGCACCCGGAGAGCTATGCCGCGGTCGTGCGGCGGGAGGTCACCGATCCCCTCGGCCTCGACCCGGCGCTCGTCCGCGTGCCCGGCGACAGCGGCTCGCTCGCCACGGCGGGAGAGGACTACGAGGCGGCGATCGCCGCGGCGGGCGGGGTGGACCTGCAGGTGCTCGGCATCGGCACCGACGGCCACATCGGCTTCAACGAGCCCGGCTCGTCGCTCGCGTCGCGCACCCGGATAAAGACGCTCACCGAGCAGACCCGGCGGGACAACGCACGCTTCTTCTCCTCCCTGAACGACGTGCCCCGGCACTGCATCACGCAGGGCCTCGGAACGATCAGGGAGGCGCGCCACCTCGTGCTCCTCGCCTTCGGCGAGGCGAAGGCGGACGCTGTGGCGGGCGCCGTGGAGGGGCCGGTGACGGCATCCCTGCCGGGGTCCGCGATCCAGCTGCACCCGCACGTCACTGTGGTCCTCGACGAACCGGCGGCGTCCCGGCTCGCCTACCTCGACTACTACCGGGACACCTGGCAGCACAAGCCGGACTGGCAGGGCCTGTGACGCAGGCTCTGCTGCTGACCGGGGTGCGCCTGCTCGATGCCGCCGGCGAACGTGCGGGCTGGCTGCGCGTCGACGGCGGCCGGATCGCGGCGCTCGGTGCCGACGACGCGCCTGCGTCGGCCCGCGCCGGAGCCGAGGTGCTGGCCGGTGCCGACGGGAGGCTCACGCCGGCGTTCGTGGATCTGCACCTGCACGGGGGCGGCGGCGCATCCGTCGGCGAGCCGGGCGCAGTGCCCGCGGTCCTCGCCGCGCATCGGGACGGCGGCACAGGCATCGCGGTGCTCAGCCTGGTCAGCGCGCCGCTCGCCGAACTCGAGGGCACGCTCGAGGCGCTCCGTCCGCACGTCGAGGCAGACCCGAGGATCGCCGGCGTGCACCTCGAGGGGCCGTTCCTGTCCCCGGCGCGCGCGGGCGCCCACGACGTGTCGGCGCTCATCGATCCCGACCCCGCCGCGGTGCAGCGCCTCCTCGGAGCCGGCATGGGGATCCTCCGGAGGATCACTCTCGCGCCCGAGCTGCCCGGCGCGCTGGACGCGATCGAGGCGCTCGCCGGAGCGGGGGTCGAGGTGAGCGTCGGCCATACCGAGGCCGACTACGCGACGGTGCGCGAGGCGTTCGCCCGCGGGGCCCGCTCCCTCACCCATGCGTTCAACGCCATGCCGGGCATCACCGGCCGTGCGCCCGGGCCTGTTGCGGCGGCGATCGACGACGGCTCGGC